>JANNWF010000263.1:0-4076 GCA_031408455.1 Pseudoxanthomonas sp.
CACCCAGCAGCAACACGCCAATCAGCACGTTGACCAAGGGATTAATGAAGTAGCCCAAGCTGGCGTCAACCACCCGACCGTTAGTCACAGCCCAAATGTAGATGCCCCAATTGAAGCTGATCATGACGCTGCTGGCGACCAACAACCGCCCCACGCGCGGCCCCGCCAATGCCGACCGCAACCAGCCACCGCCATCGCGCATCCACAGAAACCCGATCACGAATACGCCGCACCAGATCACGCGGTGGGAAATGATCTGCATCGCCGGCACCGACTTCAGCAAGTACCAATACAGCGGAAACAGTCCCCACATCGCGAACGCCAGCAACGCCGCCAGCAGGCCACGACGGTCAACAGCATCGCGATCAGTGGCAGCAGTTGGAGTCATGAGTAACTGGGCGAGTGGGGAACAGCATTGTCGCTGGTCGGCGTTGCATCCGGTGTGGCGATAGCAGCCGAGCAAGCTCCACTGCGTTTCGCACACGCCAAGGTCAACCCGCGCGTTAACATTCCAGTTCCTCGCCCGTGCCCCGACCATGCCTCTACGCATCGCCCTCGCCCAGTTCGACTTTCTGGTTGGTGCCGTGGCCGCCAATGCCGCACGGATATCCGCGCTCATCAATGAAGCGCGCGAGGTGCATGCCGCCGACGTCGTGGTGTTTCCCGAGTTGGCGTTGTCGGGTTATCCGCCCGAGGACCTGCTGCTGCGCCCAAGTTTTCTGCAAGCGTGCCAGCAGGCGCTTGACGAAATCGCATCGAATTCACACGGCATCGTGGCCTTGGTCGGACATCCGGAAGCCATGGGCAGCGTGGTTTATAACGCGCTGAGCGTGCTGCGAGATGGCCAGATCGAGCTCACTTATCGCAAACGCGAGCTACCCAACTACGCGGTGTTTGATGAGCGACGCTATTTCACTACCGGCGATGAAGCCGTTTGTATCGAGGTCAATGGCGTGCAGGTCGGCGTGTTGGTCTGCGAAGACCTGTGGCACGCTGGGCCGCTGCGCGAAACGGCCGCACTGGGCGCGGAAGTGGTGTTGGTCGCCAATGCCTCGCCTTATGAGGCCGACAAGCCAGGCGAGCGCGACGCGCTATTGCGCCTGCGGGCAACGGAAAGCAAGCTCGCGATTGCCTACCTCAACGTGGTCGGCGGCCAAGATGAACTGGTGTTCGATGGTGCCTCGGTGTTGGTCGATGGCGATGGCCGCGATCACCCAGCGGCGGAAGCGTTTGCCGACCATTGGTTAGTCGCTGATTTCGATGCCGCCACGCGGCGCTGGCAGCGCGTGCTATGGCCGCAGGAATTCGACGAATCACGCGTCGCGCTGACGTATCGCGCCGCCCTGCGTGGCACGCGCGACTACTTGCATAAAAACGGGTTCAAGCGCGCGCTGCTCGGCTTGAGTGGCGGCGTCGACTCGGCCTTGGTACTGGCGCTGGCGGTCGATGCGCTGGGCGCACACAACGTGCACGCGGTGCGCTTGCCGACGCGCTACACCAGCGGACTCAGCAACGACTTGGCGGCCGAGCAAGCGCAGCGCTTGGGCGTGCAGCTTTCGACCATTTCCATCGAGCCACCGTTTGCGGGTTTTTTGCAATCGCTGGCGGCGAGTTTTGCCGGCCTTGCCGCCGATGTCACCGAAGAAAACTTGCAATCGCGCTGCCGCGGCGCGACCTTGATGGCGCTGTCGAACAAGACCGGCGCGATGCTGCTCAGCACGGGCAACAAGAGCGAGTATGCGGTCGGCTACGCGACGATTTACGGCGACATGTGCGGCGGCTATGCGCCGATCAAGGACATCTACAAAACCGACGTATTTGCGCTGTGTCATTGGCGCAATGCGCGCAGCTGGGCGATCCCTGAAGCCGTGATCGCGCGACCGCCGACCGCCGAGCTGCGCGAGAACCAGCTCGATCAGGATTCGCTGCCGCCTTACGAGGTGCTCGATGCGATCCTGCAGCGCTTCGTCGACCGTGATCTATCGCGTGCCGAGATCATCGCCGAAGGATTCGATGAAGCGACGGTGATGCGGGTGGCACGACTGGTGTTCATCAGCGAGTGGAAGCGCCGGCAAGCCGCGCCGGGGCCAAAGGTGTCGCGACGCGCATTCGGTCGCGAGCGCCGCTATCCGATCACATCGGGCTGGGCGTGAGGCATTCAGGCGGGTGGGTCGGTCGCTCAACGGGCCAGTGAAGCAGCGCTTCGCGGTGGCGGTTGGCGCGGCCGTCGTAGCGGTGCTGTTGCTGGTCACTTACGGCTTGCTCCTGACCAACCTAGGCTATTTCAGCCACGACGAGTTGCAATGGGGCGCAGGCGCAGGCGTCGATCATTGGCGTGAGTTGCCTTGGCAGGGCTGGGCTGACTTCACGACGTTTCAATATCGGCCATTGACCTTCAATCTGTGGCTGTTGATTGCCCACGTGGGGTTCGAACAGCCGTTGCTCATGCACGCGCTGTGGGTGGCTTTTGGATTATTGAATGCAGTCCTGTTGTTCGGCTGCTTGTATCAGCTGCGTGCGACGACCTTGCAGTCTGTGGCCGGAGCAGCCGCATTCGCCATCAGCCCGTATGCGGTGTATGTGCATGGCTGGACCGCAACGCTGGCTGATGTGTTGTGGCTGGCGGCGACGCTTGCGCTCCTGCTTACCCTGCTGCGGTTGCCAGTGGATAGTCGCTGGCGCGCCGCAATCGCCGCGCTGGCCTTCACCTTGCTGGGCTTGCTTGCCAAAGAAGCGGCGCTGGTCATCGCTCCGCTGTTGCTGAGTGCGTGGCTTGTTTGGGGCCGGCAGCCGCGGATGGCGGCGGCACTACTGGGAAGTGGCGCGGTGACCGCCGGCTACCTGTGGTTGCGTTTGTCGACGCTGCTGTTTTCGCCTCGCCCCGATGGTGCCTACGCTTGGTCGCTATCGATGCCGCTGTCGCGCTGGACGGAGATGCAGGTATTTCCGTATTTGCCTACGGCACTCGAATTCAACAGTGTCAGCAACGCCTCAGCTGCTCGCTACACCTTGGCGCTGCTGCTCGCGGGCGGAGTGACCGCGATGATGTTCCTCGCCCATCGGCGCATCGGTACAACCTATCTGTTCGGCGGCGCGATCGCGATGGGGCCGCCACTGGTGTTGGCAGTTGGCTACCCGCAATACGGCTATGGCTTTGCTGCGCTCGCCTGCGGGTGTGCGGCGCTGGCTTGGCCGCAGCTAAGGCCGCGTGGTCAATCAGTGCTGCTGGTGGCGCTGCTGCTTGCCGGTTGGCATAGCTACAACATCGCCCGCGAAATGCATCGCATCGGCGCCATCCAAGCGCGCTATTCACCGGCGTTGGCAGCGGCTGTCAGTGCCCACCGAAACCGTCATGCCGACGCTCCGACCGCGCTGCGTTTGGCAGTAAGTCTGGACGCTGATCGCGGCGTATTCGAACGCCTTAGCCGGGAGATTCCGAGCTACGCGGGCATCCGCATTGGCGACCTGGTGCTGCTAGTGGATCGCCAGCAACGCCACGACGCCGTGATTGGCGCCGATGGTTCGATTGCTTGGGTGATCGCGCATTGACCGCCAAGGTTCAACCCTTGCGGCTGTTGTCACCTAACGGAATCAGCTTGCGCCACCACGAGCGCTCCTGCGGCCAGTCGCCAGTGAAATACGCGTGCTGCGGGTCGTTGGCGCGGAGCACGCGAATAGCGTCTTCGGACAGTGTGTCTTGACCCAGGCGACTGTAGCTTTCCGCCATCACCGCCAAGGCGTCGCCTTGATACGCCGACTGCGGGTAAAACTCGATGATGTACTGGCCACGTTTGGCGGCGGCAATCCAGGCACCGCGGCGCAAGTAATACTTGGCTACGTTGATCTCGTTACGCGCCAGCTGGTTGCGCACATGAATCATGCGCTGCCGCGCATCCACTGCATAAACGGTGTCCGGAAAGCGGCGAATCACTTCGGCAAAGTCATTGAAACTCTGCCTTGTGCTGCTCTGGTCACGCTGGGTGCTGTCAATACGCGCCAAGCGATCCAGCAGGGGATTGCCACTGTCGAAATTCACCACAGCCCGCAGGTAATACGCGTAGGCGATGTGCGGGTGC
>JANNWF010000264.1:0-4087 GCA_031408455.1 Pseudoxanthomonas sp.
TGCGCGCTTTGGCTGTTGCTCTAGATCTTGGGGTCCCCTTTGTGGCGGCGGTGGTTGGGAGATCAGGCCCGGAACGGGGTGCGCGCATGGATGCGCGAGCGTTTTTGCCAGCACATGGACGTGCTGTCGGGGCTGCGCCCACGCCTTCGCTTCGCTCGGTCAAAAACCCCTCCCGACCGCCGCGAACTCGCGGCTTTATCGCGAGCGCCACATCGGGGTCGCCTTTCTTTTGGTTACTTTTCTTTGGCGAAGCAAAGAAAAGTGACTCGGCTGCCGCCGAGGCAGACGAAACCGTGCGGAGAGCAAAAACATGACGAGAGAAGCCTGAAAAGCTGGATTCCGGCCTACGCCGGAATGACGAGCGGAAGCTGGATTCCGGCCTACGCCGGAATGACGAGCGGAAGCTGGATTCCGGCCTACGCCGGAATGACGAGCGAAAAGCTGGATTCCGGCCTACGCCGAAATGACGAGCAAAAGCCAACCCCCGGCCTTCGCCGGAACAACTCAAACTGCCGTAGCCCACGAAAGCGGAAGCGAGACACACAACGCGTGCAACCACCCAAGCCAGAAAAATCCCCCATCTACGCCGAACTCCACTGCCTCTCCAACTTTTCATTCGGGCGTGGCGCTTCCAGTGCCAGCGAATTGTTCGGGCGCGCCAAGCAAGCGGGTTATCGGGCTTTGGCGATCACGGATGAGTGCTCCTTGGCGGGCATCGTGCGGGCGCTGGAGGCCTCGCGGGCCACTGGGGTGGCTTTGATCGTGGGTGCCGAGTTTGTCGTTCGCGCGGATCTTCCACATGCTGGCAATGCACGCGATAACGATGAGGACAACTCCCTCAAGCTGGTCCTGTTGGTGGCCAACATCGACGGTTACAGCCGCCTATGCCAGTTGATTACGCAAGCGCGACGACGCTCGGCCAAGGGTGAGTACCGCATCCATCGCGCTGATTTCGAAACCAATACCGACGGCCTGCTGGCGCTATGGTTGCCCAGCGATAGCGCCCTCCATCGCGCTGACATCGGCACTCGCGATGGCGGTTGGCTGGCTAAGTGTTTTCCGGGTCGTGCGTGGTTGGCAGTCGAGTTGCATCGCGGTGTCGACGACTACGCGCGTCTGCGCCAATTGCTCGATCTCGGCAAGCGGCTGCAGCTGCCCGCAGTGGCCAGTGGTGACGTGCATATGCATGTGCGTCGGCGGCGCGCCCTGCAGGATCTGTTGACTGCGATCCGCCATCGCACGTCTGTTGCCCATGCCGGCGAGCGGCTGTTTGCCAACGGCGAGCGGCACTTGCGCAGCCTGCAGGCGCTGGCGGCCATTTATCCCGCTGAACTATTGCTTGAAAGCGTGCGGATTGCCGAGCGTTGTGTGTTCGACTTTGCCCAGTTGCGCTATCAATACCCGCACGAGCTAGTGCCCAGCGGCCACAACGCGGACAGCTGGTTACGTGAATTGAGCGCGGTTGGCGCGGCGTGGCGTTGGGCCGATGGCGTGCCTGAGCGCGCGGCCAAGCAAATCGAGCACGAACTGGCGCTAATCGCCGAGCTGGGTTACGCCTCCTATTTTCTGACCGTGCACGACATCGTTCGCTTTGCGCGATCGCAAGGCATCTTGTGTCAAGGCCGCGGTTCGGCGGCCAACTCGGCGGTGTGCTTTGCGCTCGGCGTCACCGAAGTCGATCCCGCCCGCGCCAACTTGCTTTTCGAGCGCTTCATCAGTCGCGAACGCAACGAGCCGCCGGATATCGACATCGACTTCGAGCACGAGCGTCGCGAGGAAGTCATCCAGTACATCTATGGCCGCTATGGTCGCGAACGCGCGGCGCTGGCCGCCACTGTCATTTGCTATCGCAGCAAGAGTGCGGTGCGCGATGTCGCGCGTGCGCTGGGTTTGCCGAGCGATCAACTCGATCAGCTCAGTCGCACGGTCAGCGGCTGGAGTGAGGAAGCACCGTCGGCCGAGCGTTTGCGCGAGCGTGGTTTTGATCCTGACAGCCCGGCCATGCGTCGACTGGTCATCCTGGTTGGCGAGTTGCTCGGCATGCCGCGGCATCTCTCGCAGCACGTCGGTGGTTTTGTCATTGCTGAGCAGCCGCTGCACACCTTGGTGCCGATCGAGAACGCGGCGATGCCGGATCGCACCATCATCCAGTGGGACAAGGATGACCTCGATACGCTGGGTCTGCTCAAGGTCGATTGCTTAGCTCTCGGTATGCTGACCTGCGTGCGCAAGTGTCTCGACCTGCTGCGTGCACAGCGTGGCCGCGACCTCACCCCGGCGACGATTCCGAGTGAAGATCCGGCGACCTACGCGATGATCCAACGCGCCGATACGGTGGGTGTATTCCAGATCGAATCACGCGCGCAGATGGCGATGCTGCCGCGGTTAAAGCCAGCGACGTTTTATGACCTGGTGATCGAAGTCGCCATCGTCCGCCCCGGCCCGATTCAAGGAAAAATGGTCCATCCCTACCTGCGCCGACGGCAGGGACTGGAGCCGGTCGTGTATCCATCGGAGGCGCTGAAAGCGGTGTTTGAACGCACCCTCGGCGTACCGTTGTTTCAAGAGCAAGTGATGCAGTTGGCGATGGTAGCCGCTGGCTATACGCCCGGTGAGGCCGATGATCTGCGGCGCTCGATGGCGGCGTGGAAGCGTCGCGGCGGGCTTGAACATCATCGCCTGCGCATCTTGAGCGGGATGGCCGAGCGCGGCTATCCACTCGAGTTTGCCGAGCAAGTCTTCGAGCAGATCAAGGGCTTTGGCAGCTATGGGTTTCCAGAGAGCCACGCCGCCAGTTTTGCGTTGATTACCTATGTCTCCTGTTGGCTCAAGTGCCATGAACCCGCGGCGTTTGCTTGTGCTCTGCTCAATTCACAACCGATGGGCTTTTACTCGGCCAGTCAGATCACCCAGGACGTGCGCCGTCATGGCGTAAAAATTCGGCCCATCGACGTGCGGGTCAGTGATGTTGCCTGCACGCTTGAGTCACTGGCTGATCCCAGACTGCAACCAGCCATCCGCCTTGGCTTGCAGCAACTACGTGGTCTGGCCGATAGCGTCGCCGAGCGCATCGTCAACGCGCGTCGCGAGCGCGCTTTCGTCGATGTCGCTGATCTGTGCGCGCGTGCCGAGTTGGATCGCGGCGCGCAGGACAAGCTGGCCGAATCCGGTGCCTTGCACGGCTTGGCCGGACACCGCCATCGCGCGCGCTGGACGGTCAGCGGGGTCGAGGCGCAGCTGCCCTTGTTTGGTCGTGAGTCTGCGGTTGAAGAGCGCATCAGCATCGCTCCGCCCAGTGCGAGCGAGGACACCCGCGCCGATTACGCCAGCACCGGGCTGACCCTGGGTCGGCATCCACTGTCGTTGATCCGCGCCCAACTCAAGGCGCGTCGCTGCCGCCGTTCCAGCGAACTCGCCACCCTCGCCCACGGAACGCCGACTCGCACCGCCGGTCTGGTCACCATGCGCCAGCGTCCGGCGACCGCCAGTGGCGTCACGTTTGTCACTTTGGAGGACGAGGACGGCATGACCAATGTCGTCGTCTGGCGTGATCTCGGTCAGCGCCAGCGGCGAGTGCTCGTAGAGTCGAGCTTGCTCGCGGTAGTTGGCCGCATCGAAACGGCGGATGGCGTCCGTCACCTGATCGCGCAGCGCTTGGAGGATTACAGCGAATTGTTGGATGGCGTGGGTACGCGGAGTCGGGATTTTCGGTGAATGAAAGTGATTTCATCGTAGTAAATATAACGCTTAGTGTTATATTTAATACGATACGTACGGCGCCCAAAATGGACAACGGGGAGCAACGGTGAAGGTCTTCAAATCCCGCGCATTCCACCGTTTCGCGCAACGCGAGCGTCTGCCGGACGCAACGTTGCAGAAGGCAGCGCGCGAGGTGAGAGGCGGACAGTTCGACGCCGACTTGGGTGGTGGTGTATTCAAAAAGCGCCTCGGCCGGTCGGGAAGCGGCAAGTCCGGTGGCTACCGGACACTGCTGATTTGCACGCACTCTGAACTGACCGTATTTCAATACGGATTCGCCAAAGGTGATGCTTCCCCCCTTGGGTGCCTCCGGGTTGGCATAGGGCAG
>JANNWF010000265.1:0-1848 GCA_031408455.1 Pseudoxanthomonas sp.
TGCCAAGTCCACGCCGATGGTTATAGTGCGCATTGGAAACTCCTCATTCAGACTTGCCGATGGTGAAAACCATCATGGCCCTCAGAGGCCGAGCGGTTATCCGCAGGGATGGGGAGTTTCCTTTTTACTCATTCAAGCCGAACCCACTGCGTGGGTCGGCTTAACTCAGGCGTTAGGCCTCATGCGCACAGTCCGTCGCGAGACCGTTGCCAAGTTCATGGCCGCAACTTGCGTAGGGCTGCTGGCAGCAATGCTCGGCTTTCGCGCTTTTTTTTACTCGCGCATGTACCTCGAGCCGGGCGCACCGGCTGGCATATCCGACCTTGTGGATTTGGCATTGGGGCTTCTGCTCATCCTGGCTCTGGCCGGAGCCGCACTCTCCGCGGCCTGGCTCGCGTTTGCAGGTCGCCGCGAGCGTCTGGTCGCGGCAGGTATCGGTGTAGTGGTGGTAGCGGTGGCACTATCGGCAGGTCCACTCCACAATCTTGTCGCTCGATGGGCCTCGGCGTAGCCTGAGGCCTAACCCATCCGTAAGGAAACTCCCGTCAACTCCACGCACGGGGCGCTCTTGCCTCTAGCTCTTGGGCGACAGCTTCACCTCATTCGTTGCGTTGCGTGTTACGCGTTGGCTTGAGCAGGATCAACGGTTGCCAGACTGCATTTCCGTAAACGGTCTTGTTGGACGCTTGTCGCTCGCCCGGACCAGGGTAAAAACCGCACCCGGAGGCCTCATTCATTCATCGGCTTTGCCGATGCCGCGGGGATCAGCCGCGGCACCTGATGGCGCCGGAAGGTTAGTCAGGCTCTCTCCAGGTGGGTCTGACCCGTTGTTACCTTGCTCGCGCTGACGGTGAAATCGGTTCGATCATTCGGCGGCCCTGCGTTTCGCCGGCCGCTGCACCATCGGATGCTTCAGCCATGCGTCGGCGTCGTAGTGCTCGCCCCGCGCCAGCATGGCCCACAGCTGTCGCGCATGTTTGTTGGCGATGGCAACCAGCACCTTGCCGAACGGCAGTCGTCGCTCGAGGTCCTGGAACCAGCGATGATCTGGTGTGGCTATCTCCCAAGCAACAGCCTTGGCTCGCTGCAAGATGCTGCGTGCGCCCTGGATCAGCAGCGTTCGCAAGTAGCCATCGCCACGGCAGCTGATGCGCCCCAGGCGCGAGCGGCCACCGCTGGAATGCTGCATCGGCACCAGACCCAGCCACGCGGCGAACTGCCGGCCATTCTTGAAGTCCTGTGCCGATCCGATCGTGGCGACCACGGCGTCCGCCGTGATCGGGCCGACGCCAATGATGGCGCGCAGCCGCGTGCAGGCCTCGTCGGCCTTGGCTTGCGACTGGATCCGGCGATCGGCATCGGCGATGCGGGCCTGCAGCTGCTGCCAGTGCGCGTCGACATCGCGCAGCAGCTCGACCAACGAAGATGGCAAGGCAAGCGCATCGAAGTCGGCCAATGCACGACGCAGCGCGGCATCGCTCTGCGCCACCACCACGCCAAACTCCGCCAGCAGGCCGCGCAGCCGGTTGCTCGTGGCCAGGGCATCGGCCTTGTAGCCCTCGCGCACCCGATGCCAGGACAGTCGAACCTGCTGGTCCACGGTCTTGACCGGAACGAAGCGCATGTTGCCCTGACGGGCCGCGGTGGCGATCGCCTCGGCATCGTTGCGGTCATTTTTAGCGGTGCGACTCTTGCGGAACGGCGCTACGAACTGGGCGGCCATCAGCCGCGGCTGCAGGCCGCTGTCCTGGCAGCGCCGGGCCCAGTGATGCGCGCCGCTGCACGCCTCCATCGCCACGATGGTGCCGGCCGGAACGCTGGGCAGCCACTGCCGGAAGGCCTCGCGAC
>JANNWF010000266.1:0-4363 GCA_031408455.1 Pseudoxanthomonas sp.
AGCACTGGCGTTGTTGCTGCTTGAGCAAGCGCAGCTGCTGGAAGGCGCGGCGCTGGATGATCCGGCGGGCTTTATTACGCGCATGAATGGGTTGCTGACGGCGATTTGAGAACCCTGACGGCAGTGCTCCACAGCAATCCCTTTTTCTCAAAGCCAAACCCCTAGCATCGTCATTCCGGCGAAAGCCGGAATCCAGCGGTTGGGGCCAGACCCAGGCCAGGTTCCATCAGAGCTGGATCCCGGCTTTCGCCGGGATGACGAACGCTACGGATTCGCAGTTGGGCTTTACTCGGTGTTCGCTCTATGTTGTGTCCATTCTTATCCAGTTACACAAGGAACCCGCCGCATGAACACCGTTTGTGACCTGCCCGGTGCCAGCCTAAGCGCTGACCTCAGCGGCTTTCCCGACCCGCAAATCGATCTCGAAGTCGATGCCAACCCAACTACCGCCCAACTGGTGCTCGCCGGCGGCTGCTTCTGGTGCACCGAGGCTGTGTATCGGCAACTGGATGGTGTGCTCGACGTGGTCTCCGGCTATGCCGGCGGCAGCGCCGAAACGGCCAATTACCGGGACGTGTGCAGCGGCGATACCGATCACGCTGAAGCAATCGCCATCGAGTATCAGCCGGCCAAGATCAGTTTCGGCCAATTGCTGAAAGTGTTTCTGTCGGCCGCGCATGACCCGACGCAACTGAATCGCCAAGGCAACGATCAAGGTCGGCAATATCGCTCGGCGATCTTCTATGCTGACGATGACCAACGTGACGTCGCCAGTGCCTACCTCGATCAACTGGAAGACGAAGCGGCTTTCAGTTCGCCGATCGTTACGACTCTGGAGCGGCTGACCGTGTTCTATCCCGCCGAGGCACATCACCAAGACTATGCCGCGCGCAATCCTGCCCAGTCCTACATCGCTGCCGTTTCGGCGCCCAAGGTGGCGAAGGTGCGCAAGCTGTATCCCAATCGCTTGAAGCACACCGCCCACTAAGCGGTGACTGACCCGATGGGAGACGTCGACCCGCATTCAGTACGCATCGATATCTGGTTGTGGGCGGCCCGTTTCTTCAAGACGCGCTCGCTGGCCAAGCAGGCCATCGAGGGCGGTCGCGTCGAGATCAACGGTCAGCCCTGCAAGCCTTCGCGATTGCTTCGCGCGGGCGATAGCCTGCACCTCAAACGCGCCGAAGAGTTGTTTGAAATCGAAGTCCTCGACCCCAGCAGTCGACGCGGGCCAGCGGTGCAGGCGCAGGCCCTGTATCGCGAAGATGAAGCCTCGACCAATCGCCGATTGGCCCTGCGCGAGCAGCGCCGTCTGGCCAACGCCGGCTTTCAGGCTCCCGCAGGCAAACCGGACAAGCGGGCGCGGCGATTGATCCAAGCCTTGGGCGATATCGACGCGATGTAAGTGTGGTGCTTGCGGACGTGGTGAAAACCCGCGTCGAGCGGCGGAAGTGCTTTCCAACGGCGCTCAGCCTCGACGTGATCAGCGTCCTGCGTGATCATCGCGCCATGCCAACCACCGCCAGCCTCCTCGCATTCGCCTTGCTCGCTTTGGGCATGGTGCTGACACCTGGGCCGAACATGCTGTATCTGCTGTCGCGTTCGGTCTGCCAAGGACCGCGCGCGGGGCTGATTTCGTTGGCTGGCGTGGGTGTTGCGTTCCTCGTGTACCTGCTGGCAGCCGTACTTGGCGTCACCGCACTGCTGATGGCCATGCCTTACACGTATGACGGCTTGCGGTTGCTGGGCGCTGGTTATCTCGCTTACCTCGCATGGCAAGCCCTGCGGCCGGGAGGGCGCTCGGCCTTGCAGGTTCGCCAGCTGCCCAAGGACAGCCCGCGCCGCTTGTTCGCAATGGGCTTCACTACCAATCTGCTGAACCCCAAGGCGGCGTTGCTGTATGTCTCGCTATTGCCGCAATTCATCGACCCCGCCGGCAGCGTGTTGACCCAATTGTTGGTGCTGGGCGCAGTGCAGATCACCATCAGCATGAGTGTCAATGCCTGCATTGTGCTGCTGGCCGGAGGTATCGCTGGCCGCTTGAATGCGCGTCCGGGATGGCTGGTGACTCAGCGCCTGCTGATGGGGACAGTTCTCGGCGGTTTGGCGCTGGCGATGGTGCTGGATACCCGGCGTTGAGCCACAGGCATTCGCCCGTGATGGTGAATTTTCGTCGACCTTGTGGGCCGGCTTGGATAGCATCGCGGCCTTCTAGGTTTTGTGAGCAGGGTTCCGATGCTGTTGAAGATACTGCGCACCTTGGGTGCAGTGGGATTGTTGCTGGCCGCGAGCCTGGCGGCGGCGCAAATGCCGCGGGTCGCGTGGCAACACACCACCGCGCCGCGTGGCGATGGCACCCGCGCCTATTTGCAGGGATACCAGATTTCTCCGGGGCCATTTCCGACCCAGTTCGCCATTCGCCAACCTGGCTTTGATCCGAAGGCGGTGGTGGCGCGCAACGATGGTGCCTATCTCATCATCCCCACCAATGGTGGGGGCAGCAGTGAAAATCTGGCTTACCTGCTGACGCCGTTCTGGCTCAGCAATCGCGGTTGGCAAGTGATGCGGGTGAATGCCAGCGGGCAGCTGTTGTGGTCGCGCTTCGTCACCGCGAGCGTCACGGCCTTCGTACCCTTGCCGAGCGCGCCGCAGGCCTACGGTGCCGAGCCCAACCTGCTGCAAGCGCGACTCACCACGGGCGGTGGTCTGGCTATGCTGACCAACAGTGGCTTGCACGTATTTGACCCTCAAGGCACCACCACATTCCGCGGCAACCTGAGCACGACGGCGTGTCGAGCGCCGGTCGAAGATTTCTCCAGCCCCTCGGTGCAAATGCTGACTGACGAAGACGTGTTGCTGCTGGGCTTTGGTGTCTTTGATGCAAGCCCGGGGCGTGCATGCGCCATAGACTTCAGCGGCAGCGAGATCGAGCGCGTTACCAGTTCCGCGCCTTACATGGAGGTGGCCGACTATCGCCTCGCCAGCGGGTTTCTGGTGAAGGAAGGCAGCTGGAGCTTGGGCTCCTGGACTAGCGCGACGCTGTCGCTGCGCAATGCCAGTGACGTGCGTTGGAGCAAGCCCAACATGGAGAATTTTTTCGCAGGGGCGTATCCGCAGATCAGCCCCAGCGGCGAGACCTGGATCTTCGTCGACCTCGTCCTCAACAAGCTGGATGCGGCCGGCAATGTCAGCTGGCAGCGACCGATGAGTGAGCTGGTTGGCACGAATCACGTGGTTTGGCTCAGCGGTGGCGGCCGCCTTATGGCCAACAATGGTCAAGACGATGACGCGCTGCAAGCGCTGCGCACTGATGGCAGCACCCAGTGGCAGCGCGATCTGCCGGGCTTGACCGATCCCGGTGTGGGCGCCAACTGGCAGGTCAGCGCGGATAGCATCCGGATGGCTGGTTACCGCGAGAGCAACAATCAAGGCCGGGTGGTAAGCCTGCAACTGGCCGACGGCGCGGTTGTCAGCGATCAACTGATGACCTGGGGTCACGACCGCCCGCACACCGCGTTTGGGCTGCTGGGGCAGGATCAGGCGATCAATATCGCCGAGGGCGTAAGCATTCAGAGTCGTTCTATCAACCCCAATCAAATCTGCGATCGCCCGGGCTACTGTCCGCTGATCGCCAGTTTTGCGAAGCCAGAAGTGCGCACCTATGCGGCCACCAGCGGTGCGCAAACCGGTGCCGTGAGTGCGGACAGCCTCGGTTTTCCGTTGTCGGCCTTTCCATTGGAACGACGCCAGGCCCCGCGTCCCATCTTTGGTGACGTTGGTGGCATTGGCCTGTTTCATACCCAGTACGTGCACGACGGCGTGCGCAACAACGCGCGGATCGAGCGACTCACGCGTAGCGGTCAAGTCGAATGGACGCGCACGCTGGGATTTGCCCAGTTTGATGTCGGCCAAGTCAGTGTTTACCACCGCCCTGATGCGGTCTACGTAAGCGCCGCAGAAGTTGGACTGCTGAACACCGCGACGACGCCACGCATGTGGAAGTTGTCACCCGACACCGGCCAGATTGAGTGGCAACGCGATTTGCCCTTCGCGGTGCAACAGTTGCGTCCCATGTTTGCGCAGGCGGGTGGCGGCGTCGATGTGTGCAGCGTTTCGACCGATTGGCCGTACCGCATGCTATGTGTGAGTGCGAGCGGCGTGGTGACCCCAATCAACATCGTCGGTGCGCCCGCTGATCGCCGCCTGATCGCTCAAGGCAGCCGGATCGTGAACAACATGTGGCGTCTGTATGTACGCGCAGTGCCGTTGAATGGAGACTTCACCGACACGTTCGAGTTCGCGAGCATCAGCTACAACGGCAACAACGGCACCTACGTGGCCGAGACGGTGCGTCAGTTCGAGC
>JANNWF010000267.1:0-6532 GCA_031408455.1 Pseudoxanthomonas sp.
CGGCGGTTGAAGCCGGTGAGAAACTGGGATTTTTGCCGGGTGATTTGAGCCAAAAAGTCGATCCCTATCTGCGTCCTCTGTATGACGCGCTTTACGAAATGCTCGGCGTGGAAAAAGTCGCCAAGCTGATTGAGCGCAACGTCATCGAGATCGCGCCACTCGCCTACATGCGTGGTCGGACGCTCAATGATGCCTTTGTGATTCTCGACGAAGCACAGAACACCAGCATCGAGCAGATGAAGATGTTTCTGACCCGGATTGGCTTTGGCACCACCGCGGTGATAACCGGCGACTTGACCCAAATCGATCTGCCGAAGTCACAGAAATCGGGCTTGCGCGACGCCATCGATGTGCTGCGCGGCGTTGACGGCATTAGTTTCACTTTCTTCACTGCGCGCGATGTGGTGCGACATCCGCTGGTCGCAAAAATTGTCCGCGCCTACAACACGCGCGATGGCATCGTGGACGAGGAATGAGCGTGAGTGACGCCCGGTGATCCATACGCTCGATATCCGCTACGGCATGCCGCGGACGGGCGTTCCCGCGCCGCACACATTTCGAAACTGGATGGCGGTCGCGCTGCGCAAGCGTCGTCCCGCCGTCGCCATCGTTTTGCGCGTGGTCGGTGAAGTCGAGGCGCGCCAGCTGAATCAGCAATTTCGTGGCCGCGATTACGCGACCAATGTGCTCAGTTTTCCGGACAAGCTGATCAACCCGCTGAATGGCACCCGCTTCATCGGCGACATCGCCATTTGTGCGCCGGTGGTGACCCGCGAAGCAATGGAGCAAGGCAAAGCGGTGCGCGCCCACTTTGCGCATATGACCATCCATGGCGTGCTGCATCTGCTCGGTCATGACCACATCACTGAAGTCGATGCAGTGAAGATGGAAGCGTTGGAGCGACAGCTGTTGGCGACACTGGGGATTGCCGACCCGTACGCCTGACCCTCGGCAGTCATATTCTTTCCGCTAGACTGCGCGATCCGCCGTAATGGCGTTGATTCCGCTTCCATGCCTGACGAACCAGACAGTAGCTCCAGCCATACCGTACCCGCCAGCCGCTCCTGGTTTGGCCGCATCACGCAAGCGATCACCGGCGAGCCGCGCAACCGCGAAGAGCTGCTGGATGAATTGCACACCGCCCACGAGAACGGCCTGCTCAGCGCCGACACCTTGGCGATGATCGAAGGCGCGCTCAATGTTTCTGACTTGCGCGTGGCCGACGTGATGGTTCCGCGCGCGCAAGTGGTGACCTTGGCGGTGGATGCCAGCGCCGCCCAGATCCTTGAACAAGTCGTCGAAAGCGGGCACTCCCGCTTCCCGGTGCACGGCGACGAAAAGGATCATATTCTCGGCATCTTGTTGGCAAAGGATCTGCTTCGGGGTTGCCTTGGCGGCGCGCAGTTCGATGTTCGCGCGCTGCTCCGACCAGTGGTGCTGATTCCAGAATCCAAGCGTCTGAACGTCTTGCTGAAGGAGTTCCGCTCGTCACGCAACCACATGGCCATCGTGGTTGACGAATATGGCGGCGTGGCCGGTTTGGTGACCATTGAAGACGTGCTGGAACAGATCGTCGGCGACATCGACGACGAGCACGACGATGCGCCGGATGCGCACGTCAACATTTCGCCGCTGCAGAACGGCGAGTATCTGGTGAATGCCTTAACTCCGATCGAAGACTTCAATGCGCGCTTTGACGCCGAGCTTCCGGACGACGAATTCGACACCATCGGTGGCTTGGTAAGTGCGCATATTGGGCGCTTGCCGGAAGTTGGCGACGAGGCGACGCTTGGCTGTTTTCACCTCACAGTGGCGGAATCCGACGGCCGCCGGGTTAACGCGCTGCATTTGCGTGTCGTCACTGACGAGTGACGTCGGTTTGATCGCGCATGGTTTGATCGCGCAAATCGTTGGGCAGGCCGGCGGTACGCGTGCCGGCTCTCACCGGGCTTGGCTGAATTGCTTGCTGCTGTGCGCCCTGCTTGCTGCTGCAAGCAGCTTGGCAGCGGCACCACGCGTCGGCCTACTGACCATGGATCCGGGCGAGGAATACTGGTCGCGCTACGGCCATAACGCCGTATTGGTGGTCGAAGGTGAGCGCGCCACGTCGTACAACTTTGGCTACTTCGATTTTGATCAACCGGGATTCTTGACCCGCTTTCTGCGCGGCGACATGCGTTACCGCTTGGCTGCCCTGCCCTATCAAGACGACATGGCCGGCTACGCGGCCGACGGCCGCGGCGTGAAGGTGCAGTGGCTGGCACTCGCCGATCAACAAGCCGAGCAATTGGCCGCCGCGCTGGCCACCAACGCACTGCCACAGAACGCCGAATATCGCTACGACTATTACTTCTCGAACTGTTCGACCAAGGTGCGCGACGCCTTGGATGCCGTGCTCGCCGGCGAGCTCAAGCGGCAGCTCAGTGGCCGCTCGCACGGGCTAACGTTTCGCGACGAATCGTTGCGATTGGCGTCGCCGGTGCTGTGGATGGCAGTTGGTATTCACTTCGGCTTAGGGCCGGCGACCGATCGGCCGATGAGTTTGTGGGACGAGGCGTTTGTTCCAGCCCGACTGGCGAGTGCACTGGAGACGTTGCAAATCGATGGCAGGCCGTTGGTGCAATCGTCCGCTGAAATGCTGCCGGCACGACGTGATCCTGCGCCTGAGGCTGCGCCGCGTTGGCTGCCTGCATTTGCGCTGGCGGGTGCTGCGTTGGTCGCTTTGTTGATGCTCGCGTTTCGTACCGAGCGAGATGCGTGGCAGAAGGCCGGAGTCATTGTGACCGCCTTATTTTGGCTAGGCTGTGGCCTGGCCGGCAGCGGACTTTTGGCGCTATGGTTGGCTACTGACCACAGCGCCGCTTGGGCGAATCACAATATGTTTCTCGCCCATCCCTTGTGCTTGCTAATGCTGCCCGCCATCCCCTATCTCTGGCGTGGTCGGCCGCTACCGACTTGGTTGACATTGATTGCGTTGGTAGTCGTGATCAACGCAAGTGCGGCGGTGGCGAAGGGCTGGATAGGGGTGCATAGCCAAGACCAGCTGGCATGGGCCGTGCTGCTGCTGCCGCCGCATGTGATGCTGCTGTGGCAAATGCGCAACGCTAGGTCGACCGCTGACAGCGCCGTTCGCTGATTGTCGCGAGTCGAAATGAGCGGCGTAGGGTGGGTCTTGACCCGCCGTTTTGATCCTGTGCTGGGTCGACGGGTCAAGACCCGCCCTACTTCAAATTGCGCCGAGGCTCTACCTCGCCTCCCGCCCTACCAAACCCATTCGCGTCGCCGCCAGCGCGGCTTCGGCGCGGCTGCTGACGCGCAATTTGCGATAGATGTCTTTGACGTAGCCGGCGCAGGTGTGCCGCGACAAATCCAGGGCGCCGGCGGCCTCGATAACCGTCAGGCCTTTGCCGATCAACTGCAATACGCTCTTCTCGCGCAGGGTCAGTTTTTCGGCATCGGAATCATTGGCGACGGTTGGCAAACTGGGTCCGAAATGGCGCAGCAAGCGACGCGCGATGCTGGGCGACAAGGGCGGTTGGCCTTCGGCAATTCCCAACAACATCGCCGCCAGATCCTGCTGCGACATGTCCTTCAGCACGTAACCTTGAGCACCCGCGCGCAAGGCCGGAAACAGGTGCGCATCATCATCAAAAATAGTCGCCACCACGCAAAGCGTGCTGCCTGCCGCACACAAGCGTTCGATCATCCGCACACCGCTGCCATCGGGCAGGCCGAGATCGATCAGAGCGATATCAGGCAGCGGCACCAGCAATGCTTCAGCCGCAGCCAAACTCGCTGCTTCCACCACCACGATGCCGGGATAGGCCTGCTCCAAGGACGCACACAGCCAGCGCCGCGAAGCATCCAGATCGTCCAACACCAAGGCGCGAGTGGGCACGCTCATTTGGCCAACTCCGATGGCGACAGGCCCGGCGGCAGTGGTGCTTTCAACAACACCTTGGTGCCGCCCAGCGTGCCCGCCGTCCAATGGATATCGCCATGCAAGGCCTGCGCCCGCGCGCGCATGTTGATGACGCCGGTGCCGGCGTTTGCGGGCTGAGGGGCTGCTGGCTCGATGCCACCCTCATCGGTCAATTCCAGCATCAACTCGCGGCCGGTCCCCAAAGCGACTCGAACTCGCAGGCGGCGCGCACGCGCATGCCGAATCGCGTTACTGATGGCCTCGCGCACGATGCGGTGCAAATGCAAGGCGGTGGCTTGGTCAAGCGCTGGGTCGGGCAGATCAGCGGCCGCTTGCCAATTCAGTTCGGCACCGGCGGCGCTCAGACGCTGGGTGGCCTCACTGCGGATGCTGGCCAACACATCCATTAAGGTGCCTGGTTCGCTGCGCGAGCGACTGACCACGTCACGCAAATCCTGCAGGATGGCGCGCGCGCGATCACCGGTGGCTTGATCGGGTGCGCTGTAAATCATCTCCAGCAAGCGTGCGCCGAGATCATCGTGCAAATCCGCGTAGATGCGCTCGCGCTCTTCGGCCGCCGTTCGCGCGATCAACTCGGCACGGTCGTCTACTGCGGCTGGCGTTGCCAAAGTGAGTTGCTTTTGCGGTTGCCGACGAAGCATGAATCCGCCGAAAGCCGCCAGTGCGAAGCTCGCAATCCAAAGAAGCGCCAAGGCAGGTGTCATAGCGAATATCGACTCAAGAAGCGGCAAGTGTGCATCGATTACTGTCGCTTGAACGTGGTGTGAGCCATACCCGCGCAGCGAGGGGATTCCGCGCATTAGCGAATGGGCTTGCCCGCGGCACCACCTGTTCAGGGGGTACACGGCGACGCGGCCTCGCAGTTAACCTCATCACGCCCCCCGACCGCGAGCCCTTGCCATGAACCCGATTTTTTCCCGCCTCAGTCGCGCGCTTGCCGCCACCCTGCTGCTGGCTGCTCCCATCGCCGCACTTGCGCAGACGGGTCCGGTCTTGAAGAGCGGCACCTGGTGGAACGCGAACGAGAGCGGCTGGGGCCTGTTTACGATCGACCAAGGCAACGCAATCGCGCCGGGCTGGTTCACCTACGGCCCTGACGGCAAGCCGACCTGGTATCTGGTGCCGGGCGCATTGTTGCAAGCCGATGGTAGCTATACCGGCAACGTATGTCGCTTCAACGGCGTCCCTTTTGCCCAAATCATGGGCTCCGCAGCGGATCCCTGTCAGGTCATCGGCACGGCTTCGCTGCGCTTTACTGGCAATACCGCACTCAGCTTCCAGTACACCGTGGATGGCGTCACCCAGACCAAGTCGCTGACTCGCTTCCCGTTTGCGGGTCGCGACGTGGTCTGTCGTGCCAGCGCCACGCCTTCGCGTGCCACGGCGACCAACTTCAGCGACCTGTGGTGGTCGGGCCCGGCCAGTGAAGGCTGGGGCATCCAGATGAGCCACGTCGACAACAGCTTGTTCGCCACCTGGTACACCTACGACACCGATCGCAAGGCGATCTTCTACGTCGGTGCCACCAGCAAGCAGGCCGATGGCTCATTCACCGGGCCGCTACTTCGGCAAAACAACGGCACGCCGTTCAACATGATCAACGGCACGCCGCCATCTTCCGGTGCCACCCAAATAGGCACGGTCACTATTCGCTTTACCGATGGCCAAACGGCGACGTTTAGCTACACCGTTGGCACGGTCACCCAAACCAAGAACATCTCCCGTTTTCAGTTCGGCAGCACCGCCACGGTGTGCGAGAACATCGCTTTCGGGACGATCGACAGCGTCGGCGGCAATCCAGCACCGGGTGCGGATCAATGCTATCCAGCGTTCACCGTCGGCGACCGCTACCGCACCCGCAGCACCCCAATGACGGGTGACATTGGACTCACCGATGCCGAGATCATCGGTACCGGCGTGGATCCGTTCCAAGGCCGACCGGTGTTCCGCATCAAGTACACGCCGGTTAACCAGCCGAGTTCGGGCGACATTATTGAGTTTGTTGAGCAAACCGCCACCGAGCACATATATTACGGCTCCGAAGGCTTCATTCCTGCGGCCAATGTGCGCGGCACCACGCGATTCGAGCCGCCGGTGCGCATTCCGCGCTCAATCGCGGTCGGTGCGAGTGGCCGCATGCAGTACCAAGCCATCTCCAACTACACATCGATGGGCCAACCGGTCAGCCTGACTTCGTCGTTTGACCAGACCTACCAGCGCGTTGCCAACGAGACCCAGTCTTCCCCGGCTGGCACGTTTACTGGTGCGTGCAAGTTCAACGCTACGGCCAGTTTTGTGTCCAACGCGCCGACCGCTGGCTTCAATGTGCGTACCGAGGGCACGGCCAATGTGGTTCGCTGGTCGCATCCGAGCATTGGCGGCTTCCGCGCCACTACCCAGTCGACGACTACGGTGACCACCACCGGCGCACCGTTCCCGATTCCGCCCACGACCACCAGCAGTAGCGACTTGAGCGAAATCGTTAGCGCGACCATCGGTGGCCGCACGTTTCCTTGATGAAACGCTGCAGCGGCGCCAAAGGAAGGGCACCGCTCCCGCGAAGCCAAAGGGAGGGCGCCGCTCCTGCGG
>JANNWF010000268.1:0-2433 GCA_031408455.1 Pseudoxanthomonas sp.
GTCCAAGGTCCCGACGGACCCGAGGCTCTGCGCCCGCTAGGTCGCGCTCTTCGAAGCGATCGCTCGGCAGGTAGTAGAGTTCCGTTGTCCCAAAAACCTGATTTTGTACGAGCTTCCAGCCGCCACGATAGACGCCATAGACGTATCCTCCCTTCCTATGCGCAAAGAAGAACGCCTCTTCGGCGCTGGTAAAGGTCCTACCCTCCGCTGCTGCAAGCAAATAAGGCATGACCTCGGGCGTGCTCGCTGGCAACGAACGTTCTTGCGAGGCAATAAGAGCCGGATTCGGCGACCACGCCAGCATCGGGATCCGCGCGGCGGCCTCATCAATCGAAGCGCCGTGGTAGGCCGAGTGCTTCTCTCCTAGACCCTCGCCGTGGTCCGCTGTCAGCAGCACCAGCGTTCGGTCAGCGTCGGGGAATTGGTGGAGTTCACGTGCCAGACGGCCAATTGCTGCGTCCGTACGTGCGACCTCCAAGGCGAAGCGCTCGACGGCGGAGCGCAGAGAAAAATGTGACCCCGGCGTCTCCACATAGGGAGCGTGCGGGTCCATGTAGTGCGCCCACACGAAAAGCGGCGGTCCCGAGTTCGGGCGAGCCTTGACCCTGGCGAGCACGCGGTCAGTGACGGCTTCAGCGGTGCTGACCGACAGGTCGCGCGTGAGCCGCTGCACCGTATCGTCGCTCGTTCGAAAAGAGGCCTTCAGGTTACCCGGGAGCTGCTCCTTGTGTGAGATCACGACGTGCGTGTCGAAACCAGCAGCCGATAGTCGTGGCGCCAGCAGATCCTTGCCCGCTGGTGCCTGGCTAAAGTCCCCGCTGCCGCGATGCAGACTGGCCATGGCCTTCATGGTCGCGGGATAGATCGTGTGAGCATCCAGGCGCAGCTGGCCCTTGGCGGCCAAGCGGGTGAGTTCTGGGCAAGCGTCGAGCAACTCGGCACGCTCGGACCTGCCAAACCCGCACCGAAAGGCGTCAATTGTCAGCATTACGAGGACCAAGGGGACCGGACGCACGGCATTCGGCACAGTCCCCAACTGCGGTTCGCCGGGGGACTCCGCTGCCGCCATCCAACCGAGGCAGTCCCGTCCACGAGTTGAAAGCGGGAAAATGCTGGCATCCCGGTCGTTGCAATCTCCTCCTCCTAGGGCTGCAGAGAAACCGTCCCCATCACGGTCCAACAGGCTACGTGCAATGAGCAATAGGCGCTGGTACGCGGTCGGTCCGGCCAGCATGGCGGCGTACACAGCTTCGCGATTGGAACTCGACACCTGAACCGCCGCGAGCGCGACGACCAAGCCGGCTGCGACGCCGGCTCGCCTCACCCGCGTCGGGTTATCCAGCGTCAGCGCCAAAAATGTTACGAAACAACCACCTTCGAGCCCCAGCATGGCGACATGCAGACTCCAATAGCCATGCGTGAGCAGGCTGGCATCGCCAACGCCGCATAGAATACCAAATGCCAGCGCCGCGTAGCGAACGATCCAGGAGGTCGAAATCGTTCTGAGCCGCTGCAGCGCTTGCGTGTGCGCTGCGGCCCAACGAAGCCCCATCACGGCTACGATCGCCAGAAGCCCGGCCGCCGCGTAAGACAGCAACATGGCGCGCTGCAGCGCGGCGTCGATCAGGACCAGGCCGGCGGTCGCACTTGCCGCCACCATGACAAGCAACGCGAAAGCGCCTTGAACCAGCAGCTCGTTGAGTCGCGCTGTGCGCTGTGTTGACAACATCGGCCAACGGGTCAGCGCCAAGACCGCCAGCGTCGCGAGTAGGCCGAAGGGCACCAGCAATAGCAGCAGCGCCAGACCGGCCCCCCGTGCTCCCGCCCAGAGCGCCGCAAGCACTACCACACCCTGTGCCGCGAGAACGGCGGTAGCAACCACTCGCAAGGTTCCGTGTCTCAGCCCCAGGGGTGCCTTCCGCTCAAGTGACGAGCCTCCGACTGTTTGGTGACGAGGTGGGTCTCCCGACTCGGGATTGACTGCCAGCGGCCGCATTTGCAGTGTGTTGATCACACATGTCACCCGTTCGATGCAAGCCAGAGCCATGAGCACCGTCACGAGTTCGTCCCCACGGCGCATCTTGGAGCTCGACGGACTCCGTGGCTTGGCGATTGCCCTGGTGTTGGCAACGCACATCCCGGCGGCCGAGCTCGAGAAGGTGCATGGCTTTCTGCCCGATCTAGTTCATCTCGGTGGTTACTTGGGTGTGGACGCCTTCTTCGTCTTGAGCGGTTTCCTCATCACGACCATTCTTCTGGAGGGGGGAGGACTCCGACGCTTCTACCTACGGCGCGCCTTCCGAATCTTCCCCGTCTACTACCTGACGTTGCTGCTGGCGCACGCTTTCCTTCGAACGGATAAAGCGCTGCCGTGGGCCTTCGCCTACCTGTCGAACTACTACTTTATCCTCGCCGAATCCCCCCCAAGCTTGC
>JANNWF010000269.1:0-3244 GCA_031408455.1 Pseudoxanthomonas sp.
GTTCTCTGCGCGAAGCCTTGGCGCTGGCGCAGAACGACGATTTGGTCAATTTCACCTCGCTGTTCAACACGCCGCAAACCATCAGTCTGCTGACCGCGCTGCCAGACATCACGCGCAGCATCACCATTCAAGGCACGGGCGCGAATCTGCTGACCGTGCGGCGCGATTTCAATGCGGCGACGGACTTTCGCATCTTCAACTTTCCGGGTGGCGTAAGCAATGGAGTCACCGTCAGCGGAATGACCATCACCGGCGGCAACGCCGGCGGCGCAAATTTCGGCGGCGGCATTCGCAGCCAAAGCCGTCTCACGCTGACCGGTGTTCACGTCATCGACAACACCGCAGGCACCGGCGGCGGCGTTAGTTTGGGTTTCGCCGACGGAGTTTTTACGAATTGCACTTTCAGCAATAATTCGTCAACCAGTGCAAGCAGCGCCGGCGGCGGGATCAATTTTCAGGGTGGTCCTGGCGTACGCACTCTTCTTCTTGCGAGCAGCACGGTCAGCGGAAATCGCGCTGCGGATGCAGGCGGTGGCATCCAAAACAACAGCTCGGGCGGCGGCAACAGCCGCTTCGAAATCACGAACAGCACGATTGTGAATAATACTGCTGCCAGCGCGGGTGGCATTCGCACGCTGACCCAAAACACCGCTGGAAGCATCGCCACAACGACGCTGCGCAACACCATCGTCGCAAATAATGCACCGGGTAATCTGCTTGCTCTGGCAGGTGGCGGCATCGGCACACCGACGTTTGAGACGCTCGGCTTCAATCTGAGTAACGACAACTTCGCTGGCGGCGGTTTTACTCCGATACCCGGTAGCGACATTAGCAGCGCGACAACGCGACTTGCGCCGCTTGCGCTTTACGGCGGCGGGACGCCGACACACGCTTTGCTCCACAGCAGCCCAGCGATCAACGCAGGCAATGCAACGGGTGCGACCACCGACCAACGCGGCGTGCCTCGGGTTTTCGGCGCAGCTGCGGACATCGGCGCGGTCGAGATGCGTTCGCGGGTCGTGAACGCTACCAATGACAGCGGGCCTTTTAGTCTGCGGGATGCGGTCAATAATGCAAATGGTGATGCACAGATCGACGACATTCTGTTTGATCAAACGGCGTTCGGCACTCAGGTGAACACCATCTTCTTGAATACTGAGCTGTTTCTCTCCAATCCGGCCAATATCATCGGTCCGGGCGCAAATCTTTTAACGATTTCGGGAAGTAATTTCACTCGCGCGCTGCAGATTGGGCCAAATGTGGGCGCCACAGTGAGCGGCGTGACCGTCACCGGCGGCAATGCCGACGGCGACGGCGGCGGCATCTTCAACGATGGCGTTCTGACCGTCACGCACTCGATTGTTTCCAATAACGTCTCGCCCTTCAACGGCGGCGGTATTGGCAACGGCAATGGCGACCGCTTGACGGTGAGCCATTCGACCCTCGCAGGCAATAGAGCAAACGTGGGCGGCGGCATCAACAATAACGGTGTGTTGGCCGTGCAAAACAGCACCATCTCCGGCAACACCATCACGCAATCTGGTGGCGGCGGCATTGACAGCCAGAACGGCAGCGTAAGCGTGACCAGTGCCACGATCACCAACAACGTCGCAAATAGTGGCTTCAGCGGTATTTTCGTATTCAGCGGCACGGGCGTCGTTCGCAACAGCATTATCGCGGGCAACGCCAACAACGCCAACAACCCCGACGTCGGCGGTACGGGCGTCACCTCCAATGGCTTCAACCTGATCGGCAATCGCGGCACCCTGACTTTCGCTGCAGCGGGCGACCAAGCCGGCGGTGGCGGCAATCCGATTCTCAATCCGCTGCTCGGCCCATTGCAAAACAACGGCGGCACGACCCGGACACACGCCTTGCTTGGGGGCAGTCCAGCGCTCGATAAAGGCAACAGTTCCGGCGCACCTTCAGACCAACGCGGCCTGAGGCGCCCGATTGATTTGGCGGACATCAGCAATGCGGTAGGGGGCGACGGCGGCGATATTGGCGCAGTCGAGCTGGTTATGAATTCGATTTTTGCGAATGGATTTGAGAATTGAGGGTTGGTTCGCACGGGAGGTAGGGCTTTCCACACCAAACGTCATGGACCTGCCCGAGCATTGATAGTAGGAGTTATCGCGTGGTCAAGAAGTCCCTCCTGCTGGCCCTGCCCACCCCCGTCTAGCAGGCGAAAGCACGTTTCTCAGAGCATAGGATTTTCGCTACGGAGAACGAAATGTCGAAGCGTAATTGGTCGGATACTTTACAGGCCGGGGACAAAATTTTCGGGGGTTCCGGCGTACTACCCCTTATTCGAGCGCCGACGCTGCAGTTTTCGTCCTAGCAGATGGCGCCGGCGGTGTTGGGAGTGGCGCGCTCGCTGCGGAGATCGTTTTGCAGGAGCGCAAGCGCTATTTGGCGGGCACCACTTGTCTGCCTTCGCAGCCCTGCACGCTGCCGATATCAACGGATTGAGGAGAGGCAGTCCGAAATTGCAGGTGATCGACGGAAAGAGGTGTTCGAGGAAGGGGAACTCGATTTCGACTACGCGTTCGGGATTGGGCTGCACGCCACGATTCATGTCCCCTACCTGACGATTGCTGCGATCGATGCTTTCATCGATCGGTTTCTTTAGCAGGAAGAAGGATTCCGCGATCCCAAGCCACACACTTTCAGCTACCCAGAGGCAGGATTCTGGGGAGTCCATGCCATCATTGAACCCTGGGACTGGCAGGCCGCGGAGGCGAAGGCAAACCAGGAGGCCAGTTCAAGTTCGTCCCCGGAGACCTTCCCCCAAGACGGGCATCGCCGCTAAATGGGCAGATTGGCGCCCGCCATCCTCCCTCTGACGCCCTGCGAACCGCTTTCTCTTTTTCGCCGATGTACTTGAGTGATTCTTGTGGGTCGGGTTGCGCCCGCGCGCTCAGCTTTCCTCGTCGCTCAACACCGCCAGCACCCGCTCGCTGGCCCGCCCGTCCTCCTCCAATCCGAGTCGCTGCTGCTCCGCCCGGATCGCATCGCGGGTGCGCAGGCCGGGGATGCCGTCGGCATCGCCGATGTCGTGACCGCGCGCCAACAGGCGCTCCTGCAGTGCATGGATGCCGTCACGGCCCAGGCCGGGATCGTTGGTGCCCAGGTTCCGCAGCTATTCGCCTAAGCCCTTGATATTGCTGTCCTCGAACAGCGAAAAATGACACTACAGGGTGGATTTGGCGGGTGCTGGGAGCTTGAGGGCCTCGAACAGGTC
>JANNWF010000270.1:0-2573 GCA_031408455.1 Pseudoxanthomonas sp.
GGCACCGTCGAGATGAACTGGGAAGCCGGCGGCTGGCGAATGGGCAAACAAAGCTCGCGCATAGGCGGTAGCAGCGACGAGGCAGCGACGGCCGATGCACCGAAGGAACCGAAAGCCGATGAGCCGCCCTCAGCCGATCTCATACCCGTGCTCGTGGACGACGGCGCGGTGTGCAAAGGCTTCAAGATGAGCGAACCCGAGTTCACCTGCAGCGACGGCTTCGCCGTCACCAACCCCGAGATTGGCGAGAACAGCATTCTGGTGTTGCTGGCAGCGACAAAGGTGGACGTGAAGGGGGCAAAGGCGATGTGGACCAGTGCCCTCCCCCTCGATGGCCTGTTCGCGGACGGCAAGCCGCAGCCATCGATGTGGATCAAACTTTCGCGCGCCCCAGACGGCGAGCTCAGCACCGAAAAGGTCTATCTCGTCGATGCCGAAGGCAACCTCGAGGACACCTACCTGAGTTTCAGCGGGATTGAATCGAACGGAAAGGTGATCGGCTGGATCCAGCAATCCGGCAGCAGGAACGACGAGGAGTGGGAAGGCCTCGGGCGGTTCAACTTGCCTGTCGTTGCCGCACCCTGAATCTGCGCTCCACAAGTGCGGGATCGGGGGCACTCTCGTGTAACGAAGCTCAAAAATGGGACGGAGGCGTTTCAAATCACGCCTCCGCCCGTTGACGGAACGGCAGAAAGTTTTTGCGAGCCGACCTCGCCGGCTACCTTAATGCAGCAATACCCACCCTGCCCTTCACCCTCACAACGCCCGCACCGATTCCGCCATTCAAGCGGTTAAGCGGCGAGTTTCCCGCTCGCCGCCATTCCAACAGCACGAGAAGGCGCGATCTAAGGTCTGCCCGCCCGAATCTTGCTGCCCAGCTCAAGCAACAGCGCGGTTTCTGCCGCAGTCGGCGGGCGGCCGGGGGAAAAGGCGTAGCTGAGCAGCTGCGAGCCCATGGGAAGTACGAGCAGCAGGCGTGGACGGCCACCCTGACATTCGCTGCCGAGCATCGCGCCCTCGCCCACACTCGGCTGCGCTGTCCAGGTGCAGCTGGCATCACGCATGCGCGCAGCGACTTCGGCATCGACATCCTCCTGAACCGACAGGATCAAGGCCATGCCGCTGCTTTGCGCCATGCAGCTGTTGGCGCCAAACGCCTGACTGGAGTAGCCATCGCCCGGCAGCAGACGGCGCACGACAGATTCGTCGAACCATGTGCAGCCGGCCGCCTTGGCGGCACCTGCGTCGTCGGCGATGGCCAGCGCGGCGCGCATGAAAGCGCGCCCGCCGTCCGCATACGCAGCGTAATCAGCGCCCACCGGCAGCACCAATTGACCAGTCAGGGCAACGTGCTTGTAGTGGCCGACGTAGCTGATCGAGCTGCGGCTCGCGGCGTCATCCGCACCTTGCGGTGAGTAGCTGAAACCGTGCTCGCCGAGTCCTTCGACCGACTGCAGGTCGTACTTTCCCTCGATATTGGTACGCAGCGACTGCGCGAGCTTGGCAGCCTCGGCGGCATCTGCCTTGAGCATTTGATGGGCGCCGATCACCGCGATTCCGCCGGGGCCACCGCTGCTGGTGAATTTGCACGAGCCCACTTTGCCACCGACCATCACCGACCACGGCGCGGCCTGTGGCAGCAGACGATCCACTTCGGCAGTGGGCATCCAGCCGCAGGTCTCCTGCGCCAGCGCGCTGAGAGGCAGCAACAGAGCAGCACTTACTAGTGACAAGATCGCTTTCATGACACGCTCCTTTGGTCAGCGGATAGGGTTCCGATGTGTCAGATGAACGAGAAAAGCGCGCCACAAAGGTCACGCCGGGAACCCAAGCAAGGCCGGACTTTACGCCGATCCAGCGCTAAGCATTTGTAAGGTATCCCGCCGCACAAGGAGAGCCCGCCATGACCACTAGCGCCGCCCGACTCGACCTGCGACTGAACCCCACCGACAAAGCCCGGATTGCTCGCGCTGCCGACCTGCGCGGCGTGCCGCTGTCGGCTTTTGTGCGCGACGCGGTTTTGCGCGAGGCCGTCTGATCCCGGTTCCGGCGGCTTAACATGGCGTTTAAGCACCAAGGCCGAGTACAAAGGAACACGAGGCATGTCCGACGGGCGCATCAAGGATATTGATCGAGAGGTTCTTGCGATCTTCGTGGAGGAGGTCGCGGAATTTCTTGAATTCCTAAGCGCCGACCCGTCCGTTTCACGCCTCCGGGCGCGAATCAAAGAACTCGAAACCTCCAGCAGGCTGGTAGGCGCGATCGCAATCACCGAGAAGGCTTCAGAGACCCTCGCGGCGATCGCCAAGGCAAGGTACATCGATCATTACGTCGTGGCCGCGGTCCGTGAACTCACGGAGGAGGTCGCGCGGGAGGCACGAGAGGCGAGCTCGCTCGCGGCATTTGAGTTCACTGGAGAAGCAGTGAAGCTCAAGCTCGGCATCGCCGAGAAGCCGTGGTGGCGAGTGTGGTAGAAACGCCCTGCTGGGTGCCTGACGTCCGGGGATGGCTTGCGTGTTACAGGTAAAAAGTCTTCTTCCGAGCGAGTTCGCCAAGGTTCGGGATTGGTTGTT
>JANNWF010000271.1:0-11967 GCA_031408455.1 Pseudoxanthomonas sp.
CGCCGCCAGCAGCCGGCGAGAGCGCGCCGCGTGCATCGGTGCCAAGACGGTGGAAAGACATTGGCGCAAAATGCGGCTGGCGTGCATGGCGCGGTCCTCAGGCTTCGATACCCCGAGGAAAAAACTGCGTCATGCACGTACTGTTTTAGCCGCACGATAGCTGCAACAGGCTGAACGGTAGAGGGAAGATGTGGGGGAGAGCTCAGGCCGAGGCCCGCCGCCGCCCCAAACCAAGGCCGCAACGCTTGTTCGGCGAGTCAAGACCCGCCCTATTGTTTCGGGCGGGGCGAGTGCCGCTAGCGCTCGCTTCTTATCGCAAAATCGTCCATTCCGCCTTGGTAGCCGCCCGCCACGCCTTTGGTAGCGACCGCCACGGCGTTGTGCGGATGCAGACTTTCAAAGTGCGATGCGCGCACCCAGAAGTCCGCGACATCGGCATCACCATCCAAGGCCAGCTGTACTCGCCGCGCGGCGTCCTCGCAGAACATCAGGTTCTGTCCGTTCAACAGCGCAAACGCCTGTTCGTCTTCGCGTTTGACCGCTGTCTGCACCACCGTCTGCAAGGCACCTTCGACGCGGTCAATCAACGATTCGATCGGCAGATGCTTGAACGATGGCACCAACTTGACGCGAACTTCGGCGACCGAGCGTTGACTGTGCGGGGTAGCCACGATGCCGGCCTCGCTGCCTAGCCACGCCATGACTTGTTCACGATCAATCGATGCATCAGCACCGAAATCGGCGCTGAAGCGATCTTGAATCAACTGCCGCGCCAATGCGGCGGAGCACGGACAGGTGCTCGAATAGACCACCTCGATGCCAAGCTCAAGGCTGAATTGGCCTTGATCCATTAGCGCACTGACGTTGACCGGATACGCACGCCAGCCGCTGTTGTCACTCTTCAATGCGCGCCGCCGCAGCATGTGCTCAAAGCGCAATTGCACCATCGCCCGATCCGACAAATCCGCATGCGAATCCAAGAACTCGCGCAGCAGCTTGCGCAAGCTGCACGGGCTCAGTGGCTCCGCCGCCAGCGCGCGATCCACATGCAAGTACAGCCGCGACATATGAATGCCGCGCACCTCGGCCCGCTTCAGATTGACGAATGCGTTGACGCGGGCGTTGCTGGTGGTGGTCGCTTGCTCACTGGTGGCGACCGCCACCGGCACTTCGATATTGCCCATGCCCACCCAATCGAGCACGCCGGCAACGGCAGGTCGAACGTCGCTGGCGATGTCGGGCATCAAGCGCGCGGTGTTGTTCGGAATGCGAGGGGCCACGGAGATTCCTTGGTCGTTAGCTGGTCTTTGGCAAGACTAGCTTGGCAGATGTGAATACTGAGTTCTAAGGCTGCGTATTTGCGGACGTCGCCCAGCGAATTCAATCGCAGCTCAGCGACTAGTCGCTAGCGGACTGACCGCGACGTCACGCGAGCGGCGCGCCAAGCCATGGCCAAGCCGCGCCACGCGGCAATCGGCAGTGCACGTTGAGGCTCGCCGTGACTCGCCAACTGTCGCAGGCGCTGCTGGTCTAGCAAGTGATGGAAATGGGTCAGCAAGCTGCCGCTAGCGGTGCCATTCGAATGCGCGAGCAAAGCGCTGGCGTAACCACGAATTGCTGCCGCATCGACGGCGCCGCGGCACTCGACGGGCAGTCGCGCGCGCTCCGGGTGAACGCCAACCAGACCTCGCAAACTGCGTTCAACCTGCAGATGTCGCGCTATGGCAGTTGCACCGCTTTGACACTGAAAAAGCGCGGCTTCGATGTCGCCAAGGGCCTGCGCCAATGGCAGCAACTCGGCCGCGGCAGCGTCGATGCTGATGGGCGCGTGGTCACTTTCCAACACGCGCATTGCCGCATTCAGCAGGGAATGCCAATGCGCCGTTGAAGTTGCGCGCGACTGCGTGTGCGCGAACAGCGCGCGCGTGAGCGGATGGCGCCCGCCCTCCGCGGCGGCGAGATCCGCTACCCACCATGCCAGCTTGGTGCGCGCGACATTCGAGTCGGACAGTTCGAAGACGACCTCGACCAGTTCGGATCGAAGCGCCCCCCAGGTACGGAACAAGGTCCGTTGTGGCTTGGGACAAAACACTTCCAGCAAGGTGATCTCTGGCTCGCGGGCCAACCACTTGTCGATGAATCCTTGCAAAGCGACGGGATCAGCCATGCCCAGAGTCAGCCATGTGCGGAAGTGAGGTCGAGTATCGAGGGCGACAGCAGGTCCAAAGGCGAGATCGCAGTGTGGTCTGCACCCCAAAGGCTGAGGTCGGTGTCAGCATCGATATAGCCCCAGGCAGCGGCCACCGAGCGCATGCCGGCTGCACGTGCCGCTTCGATGTCGCGCGGGTCATCACCGACGTAGACCGCAGCGTCGACAGATTCACCAAGTTGACGACAGGCTTCCCACAACGGCTCTGGATTGGGCTTGCGCACCGCCAAGGTGTCGCCCCCAATCAGCACTGCACAACGCTGCTCCAAACCCAGTCCGCGCATCAGCCCGCGCGCCAGCGCCTCCGGCTTGTTGGTCACCACGCCCCATCGCGCTCCAGCCGCTTCGAGTGCCTGCAATACCTCTGACATACCGACAAAGACACGGCTTTGCTCGGCCACGTGGTCGCCGTAGTCACGCAGGAACGCGGGCAACAGCGCCGCGATCTGCGCCGCATCCGCCTCTGCAAATGACTGCTGCAGCATCGCCGTTCCGCCGCGTGAAACCCACGGTCTGAACGCCGCAAAGGGCAATGCCGCAAGCCCGCGCTGCTGACGCATCCGGCAGGCTGCTGCGTACAGATCGGGAGCGCTGTCGACCAAGGTGCCATCGAGGTCGAGCAATAGCAGGCGGCACCGCAACTGCTTCACGCCGACTTGCTGCACGCCGACTTGCGCGCACATGCAAGGTAGTTGATCGCTGGACTGCCGCCCACCCGGGCACGCCGGGTCAGTGGGTTGTACTGCAAACCACTGACATCGGACAGGTCAAGACCCACCTCGCGCAGCCACATGCCCAGTTCGGACGGCTTGATGAAGCGCTCGTAGTGGTGAGTGCCACGTGGTAGGAGTCGCGCGATGTATTCGGCACCGACGATGGCAACCGCAAATGCTTGCGGCGTTCGATTCAAGGTCGACAGAAACAATTGCCCGCCGGGCTTGAGCAGACGCATGCAGGCGGCCAATACGGCGACTGGATCCGGTACGTGCTCGAGCATTTCCATGCAAGCGATGGCGTCAAAGCTCGCAGGCAACTCGGCAGCCAAGGCTTCGGCACTGCACTCGCGATAGTCGATGTCGAGCCCAGACTCCAGCAGATGCAATTGGGCGACGTCGACCACCTCGCTGCCTAGATCGATGCCGGTGACCTTGGCTCCCGCCCGCGCCAAGGCTTCCGACAGCAAGCCGCCGCCGCATCCGAGGTCCAATACGCGTGTGCCGCGCAGCGGCATGCGCTCGGCGATGTAAGCCAGCCGCGCCGGGTTGATTTCGTGCAGCGGTCGCGATTGCCCGTTCGGGTCCCACCAGCGCGCCGCCATACGGTTGAATTTGGCCAACTCACCCGCATCGGCATTGATGGTGGCGCCAACTCGCGCCTCAGTCATGACTGACGCGGCGTTGGATGGCTTCGATTCGACCTTGCCAATCGCGCGCTTGATTCGCCAATTGGTTCAGATCGACGTCGACCAATTCGCCATCTTGCAGCTTGCGTTTGCCGGCGATCCAGACATCACAGACCTGCTGCCGGCCAGTCGCATAGACGATTTGCGAGATCGCCTCAAAACACGGCAGCGCTTCGATGCGATCAAAATCGATGCAGATCAAATCTGCCGCTTTGCCGACTTCAATCGATCCGATCTCGCTATCGAAGCCCATCGCCCGCGCGCCGCCCAGAGTGGCCATTCGCAGCGCCGCAGGTGCGTCCAGTGCTTTTGCATCGCGGGCCACACCCTTGGCCAGCAAGGCCGCGGTGCGCAATTCGCCAAACATATCGAGATCATTGTTCGACGCACAACCATCGGTGCCCAAAGCCAAATTGACGCCGGCGCGACGCAGTAGTTCCACGGGACAGAATCCTGATGCCAGCTTGAGATTGGACTCGGGGCAATGCACCACAGACACACCGCGTTCAGCCACGAGGGCAATTTCGGCCTCGGTCAGGTCGGTCATGTGCACAGCGATCAGACGATCATTGAGCAGACCAAGGCGATCCAGACGGGCGATCTGGCGCATGCCGTGATCACGTATGGCGTCGACGTTTTCTGCCGCCGTTTCATGCACATGGCAGTGCACTGGCAGATCCAGTTGATCCGCCAACATGCGAATGCGCTCGAAGCCCGCGTCGTTGACGGTGTAGGGCGCATGTGGCGTAAAGCAGGTCCGAACCAGTGCGTGACTGCGCCAGTTATCGTGGACTTCTAATGCCTTATCGAAATACTCGTCTTGTGAGCTGGCCCACGCGGTTGGGAAATCGATCACCGGCAAGCCCACGCGAGCGCGAAAGCCCAAGCGCGCGAAAGTTGCGGCCTGCACGTCCGGAAACAAGTAATTGTCATTGCTGCAAGTAGTGCCGCCGCGCAGCATCTCGGCGACCGCGAGCTCAACCCCGTCGGCGACGAACTCCGGCCCCATCACGGCCGCTTCCAGCGGCCAGATGTGCTTGGACAGCCACTCTTGCAAAGGTAAGTCGTCGGCAACCCCGCGCATCAACACCATCGGATTGTGGCAATGCGCATTGACCAAGCCCGGCATCAGCACACAGCGCGGGCGGCGCACACGCTCTTTCGCATCGAAGCGGGCGAGCAATTCAGCACGCGGCCCCAGACTGACAATCCGGCCGCCACGCACCGCGACCGCATGATCCACTAGGACACTGGCGTGTGGCTCAATCGGGATAACCCAGCCGGCCTCGATCAACAGGTCACACTTTTCTGGCGCGTCGGCGGCGGTCATTGCTGGCTTACGTGAGTGATTGGGTTGCAGCGATTTGAGTTCAGAAACTACTTGACCCGCGAAAAGTACTCACCGGTACGGGTGTCGACGCGGATCATTTCATCCTGACCCACAAACAGCGGCACGCGCACCACCGCACCGGTTTCCAACTTGGCCGGCTTGCCGCCGCCGCCCGAGGTGTCACCGCGCACGCCCGGATCGGTTTCGACGATCTTCAATTCAACAAAGTTGGGCGGAGTCACCGTCAACGGCACGCCATTGAACAAGGTGACCACACAGGTCTCCTCGCCTTTCAGCCACTGCGCAGCATCGCCCATGACATTTTTGTCAGCGGTGTGCTGCTCAAACGTATCCGGCTGCATGAAATGCCAGAACTCGCCGTCGGCGTACAGGTACTGCATGTCCGTATCCATCACGTCGGCGGCGTCGACGGTATCGGTCGACTTCATGGTTAGCTCGACCACACGCCCGGTCTTGATGTTGCGGTACCTGACCCGAGTGAACGCCTGGCCTTTGCCGGGCTTGACGTAATCGGTATCGACGATCACGCACGGATAGTTGTCGACGAGGATTTTCATCCCGTTCTTGACGTCGTTCATGCCGTAGTTGGCCATGCAATGCTCCTGTGGCGTGCAGGCTCGCGGTCCGCGAGCGGCTACACTCTCCGGTTGATAAAAGGCTGGGATGGGGGCGACCGGAGCGATCCGGCGATACGCAAATGATACCTGCTGCAACCGCTTCGGCCCAACCAACGCAGCTCCCGAGTGGTGACTGGCGCCAACTGATGCGCGACGGCGTGCGTGAACCTCGCGCCTTGTTGTCGATGTTGGGATTGGACCAGCTCGCCAACCGATTGCCCGCCGACTCGGCCGGATTTCCGCTGCGAGTGCCGCGCGGCTTTATCGCCAGGATGCGTTTCGGCGACCCTCACGATCCTTTGCTACGACAGGTGTTGCCGCTGGACGACGAGCTGATTCCGGTTGCAGGCTTTGTGCACGATGCCGTCGGTGATTTGGATCGTCGCATCGGCCCAGGCGTATTGCACAAGTACCGCGGCCGCGCCTTGCTGATCGCCACTGCCAGCTGCGCCGTGCATTGTCGCTATTGCTTCCGTCGCCACTTCCCCTATGCCGATGAAACCGCCAGCACCCATGGCTGGCGCGATGCGCTGGCGGCGATTGGCGCCGACACGCAGATCGAGGAGGTCATATTGAGCGGCGGCGATCCGCTGTCACTTGCAATCAGCAAGCTCAGCGAGCTGACCGCGCACTTACTCCGATTCCCGCATGTGCGACGGCTGCGCATTCACAGCCGCCTGCCGATCGTATTGCCCGAACGTGTCGACGCCGAATTGCTGTCCTGGCTAACTAACCTGCCAATGCAAAAAGTCATGGTGGTGCATGCCAATCATGGCAACGAGTTTGACGGTCGGGTTGACGCTGCTTTGGCTGCACTCGCGAGCACGGGAGTGACGTTACTCAATCAAGCCGTGCTGCTACGCGGGGTGAACGACAGCGTCGACGCGCTAGCCGATCTCAGTGAGCGTGGCTTCGCCGCCGGCGTGCTGCCGTATTACTTGCATCAGCTAGATCGCGTCAGCGGTGCCGCCCATTTCGAAGTGTCGGATCGGCGCGCGCGGCAAATAGTTGCCGAGCTGCGTGATCGCCTGCCCGGCTATCTGGTGCCGCGATTGGTCCGTGAAATTGCTGGTCACCTTGCTAAACAGCCACTGTGACGTGCGTAGCAGAATGCTTGGCGATGGCGAGCCTTCCATGTGAGACTGCGTGTCCGAACAATTCCGCCCATGCCTAGATGACACCGAAGGAATCCGTACTGCGGCTTGTGCTGGTCGAAGATCGGCTGGAAGACGCTGAACTCATCATCAGCCATCTACGTAATGGCGGATTGGCCGTGCGACCTGAGCGCATCGAATCGGACGACCAACTACAAGCCACGTTGGATGGGCCTACCATCGACATGGTCTCGGTATCTGCCACCGGTAGCAAAATCAGTTTGACCCGTGTCGCCGAGCTGGTGCACGCCAGCGGCAAAGACATTCCCGTGGTCGCGGTGGTTGCCGAGGTGACTGAAGCAACCATGCTGGAGGCACTCAAAGCGGGTGGCGCGCGCATCGCGCTGCGCGGTCACGCGGGAATCATGCAAGCCGTCGTTCGAAGTGAGTTCTCCGCGCTGGAGACTCGCCGCGCCACCCGCAGCTTGCAATCGGCACTGCGCGATTCCGAGCGCCGTTGCGACTCCTTGATCGACTCTTCACGTGACCCTATCGCCTATATCCACGAAGGCATGCACATTCGCGCCAATCAGGCCTACCTTGAGATGTTTGGCTTCGATTCGTTTGAGGACGTCGAAGGCCTCTCGGTACTGGATTTGATTGCCGGCAAAGACGCCAACGAATTCAAGCTGTTGCTGAAGCGATTGAGCAAAGGCGAGGCACCGCCGAAATCGATGCCCTTGACCGCCCAACACAGCGATGGCACCAGCTTCGATGCCATCATGGAGTTTGCGCAAGCCACGTTTGAAGGCGAGCGTTGCCTGCAGGTGGTGTTCCGGCAGAAAACCATCGACGCGGACGCCGTAAAAGAACTGGACCAACTGCGCACCCGCGACCAAGCGAGTGGCTTGTTCAACCGTCAACATTTCCTCGCCGAACTCGACGATGTCGTCGCCGCGGCCGCCAACGGCAAAAAGAATCAAGCGGTGCTGCTGGTCGATATCGACAGCTACGGCGCGTTGTTGAGCGAAATCGGCCTCGCTCAGGCCGATGCGCTGCTGAACGCGGCGGCGCGACGCTTGGAATCGGTGTTGGGACAGAAAGTCTTAGCTGCACGCTTTGCCGATCACGGCTTTGGTGTATTGCTGTTGGAAAGCGACTTTGCCCACACCCGTGACACCGCTGAAGCGGTGCGAACGGCGTTCGTCGAGCAGATTCTGCGCGTAGGCGCTCGCAGTCTCACAGCCAGTGTGAGCATCGGCGGCGTGCAAATTGGCGAAAAAATTGCCAGCACACCGCAAGTGTTGACCAAGGCCGGGCAATCACTTCAAGCCGTGGGTGCGCTAGGCGGCAATCGAATCGAAATCTACGATCCGGCGGCCAAGGATCGCGCCGAGGAAGAGCGCTTCCAAGAACGCATACGACAAGTCGAAGAGGCCTTGGAGTCTGGCGGCTTCGTCATGCATTACCAGCCAATCATCTCGTTGCACGGCGATGAGGGCGAATGCTACGAAGTGTTGCTGCGTATGCAGCTGGCCAATGGCGAGCTGGTGCCACCATTATCGTTCCTGCCCGAAGCGGAGTCGCAAGGTTTGACCGAGCGGGTTGATCGCTGGGTGATCGGACGGGCCATCACGCAACTCGCAGAGCGCAAGAAAGCGGGCAAGAACACCCGCCTGATCGTCAACATCACCACCGAAAGTCTGCTTGATGCCCGCCTGCCCGCACTCATCAACGAACAACTAAAGAAAGTGGGTATTCCTGGTGATCGCCTGATGCTGGAGATCCCTGAATCCAAGTGCGTCACCCACCTGGAGCAGGCGCAGCGATTCCAGCGCGAGATCAGCAAGTTTGGGTCTTCGTTAAGCCTTGAGCAGTTCGGCAGTGGTGGCAACAGCTTCCAGTTGCTGTCGCACATCGATGCGGGCTATCTGCGCATCGACCGCGCGTTGATGACCGACCTATCCAAGAACACCGAAAACCAGAAGAAGGTGCGCGAAATCGCCGACCGCGCGCGTGACCTTGGCAAGAAGACCATCGCCGAGTTTGTTCAAGACGCCGCCAGCATGACCGTGCTGTTTACCAGCAGCGTCAATTTCGTCTGCGGGAATTTTCTGGCTCCGGCGGGGCCGTTGATGAATTACGATTTTAGTTGACCGTTTTCGTCATTCCGGCGAAAGCCGGAATCCAGCTTTTCGCTTCACTCGCGTGAATTGGCTTGTCGCACGGTTTCGGCCGCCGCCGTAGGTGGACGAAACCTTGCGACAAGCCGTCAAAAAGCGAGAGAAGCGAAAGCTGGATTCCGGCCTACGCCGGAGTGCCGAATGGGCAATCAGCCGCCGGAAGGCCTAAGCGCCATTTCTCGCGAGTGAAGAAACGTCTAGCCCACTCCCATCTGCTCCAGTCGCAGCGCTGCCATTTCAGCGATTTGCTCGAGTATCTGCTGGTGAATGGGTGTGAAGTGGCCTCGTCGGCTGTGTTCGGAGTCGATTACGCCGAGCACTCGGCCATTGCTGGCGAGGATAGGTACTGCCAGTTCCGCTGGGCGCAAGTGATCGTCGACTAGGTAGCGCGGGTCGTCGGCGGTGTCGTCAATTCGCAGGCTCACGCCAGACTGAGCGCAGTGGCCAACGATGCCTTGGCCAAACTCCAAGGTGATTCGGCTCTCGAGCAGTTGCGGTGCTGCCATCTTGGGACCAAAGGCGGCGATCTGGGTCAGCTGCTCGCCTTCGCGCAGGTAGACCACGCAGTCTTCGAGTTGCAGGACGCCAATGGCCTCATTGGTGATCGCCCACAACACCGCTGCCGGTGTCATTGCCGTGCTTAGCGATTTCAACAAACGTGCGCGCGCCAATTCGGCGCGACTCAACAAGGCGCGGGAGGAGACAATCATGCGGCCCGGATTCCAGCAATGTAAGTTGGACCGAGTCTACGGTAGGGCTGCGACGTGTCGCTACGCGTTGACGCGCGCGCCACGGGCTAGCTACCTGCTGATGGCCTCGATCGCGGCCACGATGCGTCGGCGAAGGTCTGCGTTCTCCGCGCCTTCGTTCGCGGTCGCCGCGAAATTGAGTGCATGCAGAAAACCAGTCAGATTGTGACGCTGGGTGAGGCCGGCCAACGACTTGCTGGCTGCTGTCCAGTCCGCAAACCCGGTAGGGCGGGCCAGCCGCGCGAACCAAGCATCCCAATAAGCATCGGCTAGCACGCCGCGTTGGTGGGTGAAGAACACCGCACGGGCGAATCGTTCGGGCTCGCCGAAGCGATAGGCGTGTTCCGTTGGGGCGATTTTCGATGCCAGAGCGTCCATCAGCTTGGCGACGTCATCGGCGTCGACCTTGGCATTGATCGCCAGCTGCAAGATCCAATCCGACCCATGCGCGACCTGATGTCGCCAACCGACGGTTTCGTCGAAGCCTCGGAAGTCCTGGATCGCGGTGAAGTAGGTCAAACATGTATCCACCAGCCCTCGGCGATCGGTAGGCTCAAACCGCACGGTGAGGCGATCCACGCGGGCGACTTCGGACAGAGTTAGTGCACTGAAGGAATGCCGAAGGCCTAGCGCGTCGTCTGGCTGGTGCAGGGATTCGAGCAAGTGAGTACGCAGCTGATGCAGCGTAGGTGCATCGATCAGGTCAGCGCGCATCCAAGTCGATAGCGCCTCGAAAGCCACGCCGTCGCGCAGACTGGGATCGGGATCAGCCAAACAATCCAGCAATTGGATCGCCTGTTTTTGGCGGGAGGCATCTTCACTGATCACGAAGCCTGCTTGCTTCAAGTTGAGCAACCCCTCGCGAGCTTGCGCATCGGCGACGCAAGCGGCGTCGGCCAGCGGTGCCACCACCAGCAATAGCAAACCCCACCAAGTCGTTCGCATGATTTACCCCATGATCGATGGGTCAGTCGGAGACCGACTCGCTCGGCCAGACTAGCGCAGCCGACGGGTTCGCTAGGCCTCACGTCGTCGCGAAATGCCTTCGCTTCGACGTCATCACGTGCAGCCAGCAACGGGCGCCGCGCAATCCTTACGGACACGACTCTATCTGACGCAAGGGCGGGCGCATGACAGCTGTCACCCAAACCTGCTGACAGCGCGCACTGCCGCAGCCTACGGCCAGCCCGCAAGCTGCTCGCCACCTACTTGGAGTGTGCGATGCAGAACTCTGTTTCCAACGCCGGCCCGCCTCTGGCGCAATTGGTCGGTGTCAGCAAGCGCTATGGCAAGACCTTGGCGCTAGACAACATCGACCTCGCCATTCGACCGGCGCAGGTGTTGGCCTTGCTCGGCCCGAATGGCGCGGGCAAGACCACTGCTTTGGCCGTGCTGACCGGGGCGGTCCGTGCCGACTCCGGCTCGGTGTCGCTGTTTGGTGGCGACCCGACGGATTGGCGTGTGCGCCGTCAGATTGGCGTCATGCAACAAAGCGCCAGCCTGCCCGAGACCTTGCGCGTGGCCGAGCACGTACGCCAATTTTCGGGCTATTACCCGAATCCGCGCGCGGTCGACGAAACGCTGGCGTTGGCCGGCATCAGCGATCTGGCTTCGCGTCGCTACGACGCCTTGTCCGGCGGCCAGCAACGGCGCGTACAGTTCGCCTTGGCAATCTGCGGTCAGCCGCCATTACTGTTCATTGACGAGCCGACGGTAGGCCTTGATGTGGAATCGCGGCGCGCGTTTTGGAAGGTGATTGCTGGCCTGCGCGTGGCTGGCACCAGCATCCTGCTCACCACGCACTATATTGAAGAAGCTGACGCGCTCGCGGACCGCATCGTGCTGGTCGGCAAGGGCCGCGTCCTCGCTGAGGACACGCCTGCCGGCATCAAAGCGCGTGCCTCGGGCAAGCGCATCCGCTGTACATCCACCCTCGAAAGCACCCGCATTGCACAGTGGTCAGACGTGACCGCCGTGACACGCGAAGGCGGCACGCTTGAATTGCGCACCCCAAGGGCAGAGGCGCTATTGCGCCGCCTGTTGGACGCCGATCCGCACATCGCCGATTTGGAGGTGCTGCCGCTCAGCCTGGAGGAAGCCTTGGCCGCGCTTAGCAGTCCCCACAGCCACGCATTGGAGCAAGCCGCATGACCACCCCCAGTCATGGCAGAGAGCCACCCCGAACGGAGGAAGCCCACGCGCGCCATGCCCGTGGAAAAGCAGGTGTCTTGCCTAGCCCCTCCCCAACCCTCCCCGAACATCGGGGAGGGAGTCAAGCGTTGATCCCGAACGACTTCCGTGCGAACACATCGTCATCCGGACCCGCATTCATGCTGCCGCGCATTTACCTGCGCGAAGCCGG
>JANNWF010000272.1:0-10556 GCA_031408455.1 Pseudoxanthomonas sp.
GCGATGTAGCCCACGCCAGCAAACTGTTCAAACATCACGATGACGCGGGCTTGCGGCGACAGCGGCATGATGTCGCCGTTACCTACACCCGACAGTGTGGAGAAGCTCAAGAACAACAGCTCCAGCCATTGCCGCGGGCGCTCGGGTTCGACGGCACCCGCAAAGCTGCCGGGCACCAGTGCTTGGCAGACGAAGTACGCATAGGCAAAGCCCCAGGCCAGCAACGTAAACGTGGCGGCCGCCGCAAACAGCTCGTCGCTCGTGACCAAGTGATCGTCCAGCATGTACCAGATCAAGCTACCGGCAGCATAGAAATACAGCGCCGATTCGAGCAAGGCGGACCACACGATCAGCTGGGGCATGGAAAACATCACCGCAGCGATCGCCAAGACAATGGCAGGAAGTGCCAACAGCCAAGCAATCCAGTTTGCAGCCTTGCTCTGCCCGACCACCCAAACCGCCAAAGGCACTACCACCACAGCGAATGCGCTGAACAGCACGCGCTGGCTGTGGGCGGTATCCAACATTGGATAAAGCAGCAGGCTCAATAATTGCGCAGCGAGCAATAGCCCAGACGGGTGCTTGCGCAAGGAGCGATACCAACGGGGCGGATTGGTCATTGGGACTACTGATGGCGTGCCGGATTGGCGCGGTTTAGGGAACCGAATGTAGCTGACCTCGGCAGTGGATATCGCGGTCAGCACACCGCGGCTATCGCGACCATTCTATTTCCAGCGCTGTCGCCAATTGAACTGCGCCGCGGCGTCGTGAAACGTCCAGGCGATGAATCGACTCTGCTTGTTGCCTTGCGCCATCGCCACCACCCGAACCTCGTGGGCACCGACGGATTGCAACTGGCGACGCAAGGCAAGTAGGTGCTCGGCCTTGGAGACCAGGCTGCTGAACCAGAGCACCTGTGACCTGGCATCGACGCTTTCGCGAATCATCTGAGCAAGAAATGCACGCTCACCGCCCCGACACCACAGCTCGTTAGCTTGGCCGCCGAAGTTCAAATGCGCCGGACTACGTGCTGGCGCCGGCTTTCCGAGCTGCCGCCATTTGCGTTGGCTGCCGGCGTTGGCTGCTGCGGCTGAGGCGTGAAATGGCGGGTTGCAGAGGCTGAGTTCAAAACGGTCATCGGCGCGCAGCACGCCAGACAAAATGTGCGCGGCATTGGATTGACGACGCAACTCAATGGCGTCCGCGCATCCCGGATTGCTGCTGAGAATCGTGCCGGCTGAAGCCAGCGCCACGACGTCGATATCGCTACCGACGAACCGCCAGCCATATTCGCGATGGCCAAGCAGCGGATAGATGCAACTGGCACCAACACCCACATCGAGCACCTGAATGCCAAGGCCCAAAGGAATCACGCCGCCGGTGGCAGCAGCGAGCAAGTCGGCGAGGGCGTGCAGATAGTCGGCGCGGCCTGGAATCGGCGGGCACAAGTAGCCAACAGGAAAGTCCCAGTGCGCGATGTCGTAGTGCAGCTGCAGCAGTGCCCGGTTCAATAGCCGAACCGCATCTGGTCGACTGAAGTCGATGCTGGTTTCGCCGCTTGGGGTCGTTATCAGCACATTGGCGAGTGCGGGGCAGCAGGCCAGCAAGCTTGGAAAGTCGTACCGGCCTTGGTGTCGATTACGCGGATGAAATGGCGCGGTCGAGCCTTGGCTTGGCTTGCGGGCGATGGGCTGGAATGGCTGACGTGGTGGTTGGCTCATGGCGACAGCTTAGGCGCAGCCGGGCCGGTGTGGATCGCCAGTTCGATTCAATCCGGTTGGCTGAGCTGGCCCGTCGGATCTGCCTTCATTTCGGCCAACGAACCACGATAGCGAACGATCAAGGCGCCGGTGATCGGCAAGTAAAGCGCGACATCGAATTGGAAGCGGCCGGCAAGATCGAATTCGCGCGCCACGCTGCGTGGCAGCAGAAGGGCGGGAATTGGCAGGCCGAAGGCAGTGCCGTTGAGGACCGGGAAGTGCAGGGCGGCATCGGACACGTGCAGACCGAGGGTGAACCGCAGCGGGCCTAAGCGCTCCGTGATGCGTTGCCCACGTAACGCGAGGTGCGAACGAAATCGACGACCAGCAAAATTGCGTTCCCAGATCTCGCCATCGTCGCGCTGATACTTGGTTACCTCGGTCTGCACATCGTTGCCAGCTGGTGGGAAGCGACATGCCGCCGCCGTCAGCCTTGCCAGCCAGCTGGATCCACGTTCGATGTCTGCCGTACCTTTCAAGCGCATCGCACCGCTCACGCGATGACTGGCTCTTACGGAGTGAGGCAATTGGACGACAGCGAGGTCGGCGAGTTTCTCGATCAAGGGCACCACGATGGTTTCGTCGCGCCGAAAAGAAATCGAAAGATCGCCCATCGTCGCCTCAACCTGAGCTAGCGTCACCTCCGCAATACACGGGCGCGCGCCGCTAGCCGGGCTCGGCCCACGTGCTATTGCGCGAACAGCGATCGCAGGCACATACGGACCATCGCCGCCCGTTGCCAGCAGCGTCCATTGGCGTCTGCGCATATGCGCGTCGTGGCTAATGCGACCGGTCACTTGGACTTGCATACCGCCGACGTCGCTTCCCAGCGGCAACAATCCACTGGCGACTCGTTCGATTAACCAGACGGTCCACCGAGGCATGGCAAACGGCCAGTAGCCGCGCAGCCACGACAAGGCCGCCAGAAAGTAGTTCATCACCGGCAACTCAAGGCCAGCGCGAAAGCTCACCGAATGCGCTCGAAAATACTTTGGGAAAAGCGTCAAGTCCGGCACCTTGACCAGCCAGGCACAGCGGCGCTGCTCCGCTTTTGATTCAGTCGCGTCCAATACGAACCTGCGCGGCTCGCTCCAGCCGCGCATCCGCACCCAACGCCCGGCCTGCCAACGTCGACCATCTGCCCCGCATTGCGCAAGGATGCTGGCGATCACCGAACGGCCGCGTGGCGCGCGGTTGCCGGGCAGGATGACGCTGTCGATGGCGTCGATCTCAAGCATGCCTTGGGCGAGCTCGACCACTGCCGCCGACGAGATGGCGGGCACGCTGGACGCGCCGGAAAGTGCATACACCCCGCGTGACTTCGCCAGAGCATCAAGCGTGGCGATGCCGGCACAAAAGTCGGCGTCATCGCACAAGTCCAGATAGTTGATTCTCGCCTCAATACACGCTTCGACCAGCCGATACGGCTGTTCGCCATAAGCATGAAACGGACCGGCGGCGTCGACTAGGAGGTCTGGCTTGATCGACAGCAGGGCGCTCAAGTCACCGGTTCTATCCAGCTGCACGGCCTGCGCGCCGATGTCCTTGGCGAGTGCAGCAGCGCGCCGCTCATCACGACCCGCTACCCACAGCGCGTGCCCGTCGCGGGCGAGCAGACGCAGCAGACGCTCGCCGAATACGCCGTAACCGCCAACCACGAGGATCTTCATTCGTCGGTGGGTTGCAGCAAGCGCGCACGCAGCCCCGCGTCGGGAATTCCACACAAATCCGCGCGTCCGAACAAGCGATAGCGGCTGCGCGCCACCCATCGATACAAGCCGTCGCGCCAAGGCATTGGCATCCACATCAGCGCACGCAGGCCATGACCCCAACCGCCGCAGCGTTTGCCGAAATGCGCCATCGCCTCAAAACCGCCTCGCGCCGTGCCCGCATCCAACAACAGCCAACTGTCGGGATCATCATGGGAAAGCCCATAATGTTGCAGCAGCGCTTTGCCCAACGCGGTTTGCACCGGGCAGATTCGAACCTCGCCCGACCGATCCAAGCGCGCAATCATGCGCGCGCCAAAACAACACAACGCGCAACTGCCATCCATGAACGCAATGGGATGCCGATCATCGAAGGCTGGCACGTTCGGGTCGGCGCGGTAGCTGTAGGCAGGGCGCTCGGTAATCTGCAATGTGGTTTGCTCCGACGGCGGCAAGACGCCATGTGGGCCTCAATCGTCACTAGGAGCATGTCGGACTTAGGTGGTCGAGGCGAAAATCTGACTGCGTGAGGACAGACAACGACGATTCGCAGGCCCATAGCAGCGCTCTGGGCCAATAATTGGCGGAACCTGATTGGATAGACGTAGGGACCGCGGAGACGGATTTGCAGCCCGGCCGACCTAAGTCCGACAGGCTCCTAGCAGAAGGGTTGCATCCGCAGCAAATTGGCCCAGCGACTCGTTGTCGGTGGCCGATGCGGTTTGACGATGCGGGTCGTCCGTACGCCTGCTCAGCAGGACTTGCCTTCGCCCGGTAGGCATACCGTCCGAATCTGATCTTCGAGACCCGAACGGGCGCGCTTTGCGCGCTCTTCGCGTTCTGCAACGGTCATGCATTCGGTTTTCCCGAGGCGAGAACCCGTGACCGCTTCCAGCTTGCATACCTTGCGATCCTTCTCATCGTTGCGAATGGTCGCCGTAAGAACTTCCTGTGCGTTGTAGAGCTCAATGCGTTCTGCTGGTTTCAGTTCCAGCGCATTGCTGTGGCCTTCAAGCAACTCAGCGATCACATCACGCGCTTTGTTCATGCGGGTGATGTCACCGCGCTTCATACGACCATAGTCACCCGCCATGGCCAGCTCCAGCGACTGGTCAATTTCTTCAACGAATTTCTCGGCATCGGTAATCGTGGCGGCGCGCGCGTCGGCACGCTCGGCCAGAGACGCGGCATCTGCCTGCAGCATCACGTTGCCATGCGCTGTGGCCGACATCGCCAGTGCTACCGCCAATGCCACGAAATGGATTTTCATTTTCTAGTCTCCGAAATGGATGCTTGCAGCTTACAAAGGGTTGCTGTTGGCGACAATCGACATTAGTCATGCCGAATGCAGCAATCGAGTTCAGTGCCTCTCCAAATCACGCAAATGTAGCTTGAGCGCTTCGCCGGACAGCTGAATCTCACGCACTGACAAGCCCAGTGACCACATGAGTAAAAGCAAGGCCACGCCAAATGCGATCTTGCCAGCGGTCACCCAGCCAGCGAACAACAAAAACATGCAAAGCACGCACACAAAGAGGCTAAGCACACCGATGCCCTGCATCGCGCGAATCAGATCGACACGCTTACGCAAGCTGCTGACTTCCTCGAGAAACTCGGGATGACCATCGTTGATCATCGAATGCAGCTGTCGGATCACTGATGCCACCGCCAAGAAGCGATTGGTGTACGCAAGCAATAACAGCGATATCGCCGGAAACAACAGGGCGGGCGTTGAGAGCGTCAGGTCCATGGGCGGAGATTAACGTCTTTGTGTGCGATTCAGGCGGCTGGCTAGGCGGCCGCAGAGTATGTGGTGCAGCCACTACGCAAGTGGCGCTAACGCCGTCAGCACAGCTTGGTCCGCCAGCGCCAAGTCAATCGTTTCCAAGGACGTGTGGCCGCGCGTTGCCTCGACCAGCAAGGCACGCTGGATCGCGCCACGCGCCAGCGCCGTCGCATACGGGGTGCGACGAAAGGTGACCATGCTGTATCGCGGCACAAAATGCTGTGGATGGCGTTCGGCCAATACGCGCTCAAGTTGGCGTTGCAGCAGATAGTCGGCATCGTCGACGCGGTCGCGCATTTCGATGTAATTTTCCAAAGCCATGGTCTGGATGGCATCGGCGTTGGGGCGTCGCTCGGCCTCGAAGTGTGCGAAGGCGTCCGCAAGATCAGCGTGTTTGTCCATCGACTCGGCGAGCGCCACACAATCCTCAAATGCGCAGTTCATGCCCTGACCATGAAACGGCACCATCGCATGCGCAGCATCGCCGATCAGCACGGCGCGGCGGTCAAGATGCCAACGACTTAGCCGCAAGGTGCCCAGTTGGCCTAATGGGTTGTGGCTGAAGTCGTGTAACAGTTCGGGCATCAGGGGCACGGCATCGGCGAAATCGCGGGCGAAGAATTCGGCCACTTCGGTGTCTTTGCTGAGGTGGGCAAAACTTGGCTCGGGACCATCATTGGGCAGAAACAAGGTGACCGTAAATGTGCCGGCGCTATTGGGAAGCGCGATACACATGTAGCCGCCGCGTGGCCAGATGTGCAGCGCATGTGGCTCGATACGATAGCTGCCGTCTGCGTTGGGCGGAATTTCCAACTCCTTGTATCCGTGGCCTAGCGGTTCGAAGCGCTCATCGAGATCGATGTGGCGACCAAGCGCTGCGCGCATGGCCGAGCCGGCACCATCAGCGCCAACCAGCGCGCCATACGCGTGCTCGGTCCAGACGCCATCGCTCTCGCGCTGCATGTGACAGCTGCCGGCGTCGAAATCGACCGCATGCAGACGTTGACCAAAATGCAGTCGTGCGCCAGCGGCTTCGGCGGCCTCCAGCAGGTCCAGATTGAGTCGGCCGCGATGAATCGACCAGATCACTTCGCTGTCGTCGCGGCCGTAACGCTGCAACTGGGTCTGGCCATCGATGGCGTGCACCATGCGTCCGCGCATCATCACCGCGTGCTGCATCACTGCGGTCGCCGCGTCAGCTTGCTCAAGCGCATGCCGTCCACGCTCAGCCAGCGCTAAATTGATCGAACGACCGCCCTCGTAACCGGCGACGCGCGGGTCGGCGCGGCGCTCAAATACATCGATAGCGATGCCACGCTTGGCGAGCAGCGTGGCTAGCAGTGCGCCGGCAAGACCGGCCCCGGCGATGGTGACGCGCTCAGCACGCATCTCAGCCTGCCTCGCTGGATGAGAGATCAGTGAACTGACGCAGCACGTTCACCAAGCGCAAGACATCGGTGTGGCGGTTGTACAGCGGTGTCGGCGCGATGCGAATAACGTCAGGTTCGCGCCAGTCGCCGAGCACACCGTGGGCGGCCAGATGATCGAACAGGGCACGTCCTTGGCAGCGCCCGCCTCTAACCCGCAGCGAAAGCTGGCAGCCGCGCTGAGCTGGATCGGCGGGCGTGACGATTTCCAATACAGCGCTCAGATGCGCCTCTATCAGCGTCTGCAGATAGCCCGTGAGTCGCAATGACTTGGCTCGCAAGGCTTGCATGCCAGCGCGTTGAAAGAGGCTCAGTGAGGCAATCAAAGGCGCCAATGCCAGCACGGGCGGATTACTCAACTGCCAGCCATCGGCACCCGCGCTGGGAACAAATTCGGGACCCATTTGAAAGCGCGTGGCGGGGTCGTGTCCCCACCAGCCGGCCAGACGTGGCAGCTCGGCGCGGGCGTGCTTGGCATGCACAAACGCACCCGCGACTGCGCCGGGACCGCAGTTCAGATACTTGTAGTGGCACCACACCGCGAAATCTGCATCGCTGTCATGCAGGGACAGTGCGAGATTGCCGGCCGCGTGGGCGAGATCAAATCCCACCACGCAGCCTTGTGCACGACCGAGACGAACGATTTCGGCCAGATCAAACGCTTGCCCACTGCGGTATTGCACGCCTGGCCACAGCAACAAGGCGACGCGTTGACCATGCTGGCTCAGTGCGCGCTCGATTGCGGTCATCGAGATCGTGCCGGCGGGCTCATCGGCTTCGACCTCAATGAGGTCAGTGGCGGGATCGAAGCCGTGGAAACGAATCTGCGATTCCACCGCATGTCGATCGGAAGGAAATGCACCGGCTTCCATCAGGATGGCCGAACGCCCCGCTATCGGACGATAGAAGCTCGCCATCAAGAAGTGCAGATTGGCGGTCAGCGAGTTCATCGCCACCACTTCGATGGGCTCGGCACCCATCACTTCGGCGAGGCCATCGCGCACCAGGGTGTGGTAATGCATCCATGGTCGTTCGCCGCGAAAGTGGCCCTCGACGGCGTGCGTCGCCCAAGCTGCAAGCTCGCCCTGCAACAGGGCAGCTACGCCGCGCGGCTGCAAGCCCAACGAGTTGCCGCAAAAGTAGGTGAGATCCGTGTCGCCATGTCGCGGGATCAGAAATTCGGCACGCAACGCACGCAATGGGTCGGCGGCATCGGCGGCGAGGGCATGGGTTTCGCTTGCGAGTTCAGCCATCGCGGGTCTCATGATCCAGTGCTCTCACAAACCGGTGGTGCGCTGCCGAATTCAAAGCGCTCGATTCGCTTCGATTGGCTGACGCCGTTGATGGTGTAACGGAAATCTGCAGTAATCCCATTACTGGGAACAATTTGCACGCTGCCCACAAGGTCGGATCCCGTTGAAGGAGGCGCATTGTTGATCTGCAGCAGTGGTGTGCCGTTACGTGACCGAAACAGACTGCCGGAGAAGCTGCCGTTGGGTTGTCTATCGGCGACGCCGGTATAGAACACCGCCTCGCGATCAGTGTCATAGGTAAACCACACCGGATAGAGCTGGGCGTCAATCTGGGTCATGAACAAGCCCCAGCCAGAGGTCTGCGAACCGCCCCACCAGATGTCGGTGAAGTTGCTTGCTGCCAGTCGCTGTGCGGCGTCACCTGGCCGGCAAACGACCCGGCGATTGCCGAACGGAAAGCGCTCCATGGTCTTGCTTTGACTAGGGCCGGCGACGAGCTGATATTCAAACTGCAGGCCGTTATCTGCGGAAAACTGCAGACGCACATCGGCAAATTTGGTGTTCGTCTCAGTGGCCAGTCCGGCGATTTGCGCCAGTGGCACGCCGGTATTGCCGAAGACCTCGCCGCGATAGCTGCCATCGGATTGTGGCAACAGCGCGCCGCTGTACCAAGTCGGCTCGCCATCGACCGCATAGCTGAACCAGCCGAGCACCAAGGCATTACCTTGGTCTGCTGTCACCAGTCCCCAACCGCTTTCGGAAGCGCGCCACCAGACACCTGATCGGTCACGTGTCGAGGCGGCGTAGGGACTGCTGCGAACGAAAATCCCGGTTTGATTGCCGACCGCGCCTGGCGCGAGATTGGCGGACGCCGACTCGAACGCCAACTGTGTGCCATCGCCGCTCAAGACAGGTGCAGCGCTTTCGCGATCCGCTTCGCCGCCTGCGTCCGAGAGAGACAGCCGCGCGATGCGAGCACCCGCGTTCGCGGTCACGTTTAGCTGGGCGACATGGACATCGGGAAGGTCGTTATTGTCGGCATAGGTAAGATCGAGGTTGCTGGCCGACGAGATGAAAGCGACGTTGCTGCCATCAGCCGAGAGGCTGGGCGCGCTAGATGCACCATTGGTTTCGCCGCCGTTCTCACCGAGGCTGACACGTGAAATGCCGGTCTGGGCATCCCAGACATAGACATCTGGCAGGCCATTGATATCGCCGCCGACCAAGGGCTGATTGGACTCAAACGCGACGGTGCCGCCATCGGCGGCAACGCTGGGCTGCGTCGACGCCTGACCGCCGCTGCCACAATTTCCCGATGCCGCCGGCGTGCTCGCGGCCTGGGTCTGACCGGTGAGCAAGTTGCGCAGCAGAATCACGCTGGTCGTGGGGCAGGGTGAGGTCTTGCGGCCGGTGCCGGCCAGATCAATGTTGTTGGCGCTCGTCTCCCACGCCAGCCATTCGCCGTTGTCGGACAGGCTTGGATTGCGACTGCCGCCATTGGCGACCAGACCGCTCGCCAGCCCGCCAGTGAACGACGAGCGACACGTCAAACACTGCGGTGTGGCCACTGACACGCCACCATTGCCAACCGGCGTGAGCGCGCTACGGTAGATGTTGGCTTGACCCACCGTGCCTTGCGCCGGATCGGTGACGGTTTGAGTCCAGACGATACTGCCGCCGGCGGGAGCAATATCCGGGCTGGTGCCCGTCGGTGTCGGCAGGGCGGTGCCGACGCGCAGGGTCGAACCGGTAAGCAGATTGCGCAAGAACAAACCGTTGCCAGTCGCCTTTTGGCGTGCATCACGGGCTAGCTTGGACTCCCCTTGCAAGGCGCCGACCGCCGCATCGGCGGCCACGAAGGCTATCAACTGTCCGTTGCCGGAAATCGTCGGCTCGCTTGCGTCCGAACTGATCGCCGCGCCGGTGTTGCTGACACTCACGCGAACCACCGTGCCGGTGTTGCGGTCACGGCGGAAGATGTCGGCGGCCGCGTTGGTATCGCCAGCAACCAGGTTGCTGGCCCGCGAGCTGAAGGCGACATAGCGACCGCTATCATCGATGGCCGCCAGCGAGCTGGCATTGTTGCTTGCCGGCGTCACGCTGCTGATGGTGCGGCGAATCTCGTCCACCACGACGGTGACCGGCGTGCGCACGCCCCAACTGCTGCCATCACCAATCTGACCAAAATTATTGGCACCCCAGCAGCGTAGTCCACCGCCTTGCCGAAGCACGCAGTTTTGACCGCCACCGCCGGAGTTGGCGAGCACGCCGCTGGAAAGTCCCGGTACCGCGATGGGTGTGAGCCGCTGGCGGGTGGAGTTGTCTCCCAATTGACCTTCCGTATTGCGGCCCCAACACAACAATGCCCCGGCATTGGAGGTGGCGCAGGTGTGGTACCACGCAGCTTCGATACTGGCGATGCCTGCGCTCAAGCCAGTGACCGCAGTTGGTGTGCGCTTCGCCACCAAGCTGCCATCACCCAGTTGTCCGGATTCGTTGCCGCCCCAGCAACGCACACCGCCCGATTGCAACAGCGCGCAGGAGAAGTTGCCGGAAATACTGATCGCGCGGACACCGCTGCCAAGACCCACCACCGGCGTGGGTGTGCCGCGCGAGTCCAG
>JANNWF010000273.1:0-6199 GCA_031408455.1 Pseudoxanthomonas sp.
CGCTGCGTCACTGCTTCGCCTGTACGGCTTGACCGGAATGGATACCAGCACCGAATTGTTGCTGCAGCATCGCGCACTGATGTTCGGACTGCTCGGTGGCGGCCTGCTTGCTGCGATTCGCTACCCGAGTTGGCGCGCGCCGATGATCAGCATCGTGCTGATCAGTGACGTGGGCTTCCTGCTGCTGTGTGCGCTGCACTGGCCACTGAACTACGCCTTGCAGCGAGTCGCGATCTTTGACATCGCGTCAATCGTTTGCCTGCTTTTCGCAGCGATCGGCTTAGCACGCGCCAAGCGCTGATCGCATCGCTACACTTAGACTGCGTCAGCCGATTGAATCCGGCAGCGCAGACACTCCACATCCACTCAACTCAAAGACGAGGCGACCATGAGCAAGGGCATGGACCAGAAGAAAACCGAGAAAAAAGCGCCGGCCAAGACGCTGAAAGAAAAGCGTGCAGCCAAGCAGGAAAAGAAAAAGTAGTAACCCTACTGGACGCTTCGGCCGTTACGGTCGAAGCGTCTGCCCTGACGGTACCTGCGCGCCTCGCAGCCGGCGCAGGGAGGATGGGAGCGGGTCACCCGTGCCAATCCCACGTTCTTTCCAATGGTGTCGATTGCGCCGTGAGCGGTTGGGTACACGCCAGCTGAATGATCGCGTTGTGCGCACAAAAAGCCCTGCCATCCATTCAGACGGATCACCGCATTCTGCGCAGGCCAACGCAACGGGGTGCGCTCTGCCGCGTTGTCCGACCATTCGCCGGCAGCAATCGGCAAGCTAACGAGGTTTGAAGATGAACAGGTATCTATCGACGCCATTGATTCTTCTGTTGGGCGCTGCCGCGTTCAACGTAGCGGCGCAAGATCGGGGGTATGCCCGCGAACGCGGTGACAACGAGGCACGCGTCGAGCGCGGCGCTGGGCGTGAGGGCGGACAAGGCCGGGGTGCCTCTTCGGGCTATGCCGCCGAGGGCGACAAGCGTGGACAAGACACTGGCTCTTTCACCGATGTCTCTCCCGCCCGGGAGCAGCGCAGCGACAGCGGTGGATACGGCGGTCGCCAAGACCCAGGCGTCAGCGGATTTGGTGTGCAAAGCGCGCGCGACGGTGGCGGTGGTGGTCGTCAAGATCCAGGCGTGAGCGGCTTTGGCGTGCAGCGCGGCGCCAACGCTGTCAACGGAGGTCGCCAGGACCCGGGCGTCAGCGGCTTTGGCGTGCAGCGCGGTGGTGGTAACTACGGCAACGGTGGTCGTCAGGACCCCGGTGTCAGCGGCTTTGGCGTGCAGTCCAACAGCCGACAGGACTACCGCGGCGATCGCGGTTACGGCCGTGGTCGGGACAGTCATTCGGACTATAACAACGCCTACGGCAGCCATGACTACCGCCGCGGGCTGCCCCGCACCGACCACCGCTACGACCGCCATGATGACTATCGCCATGACGGCTATCGAAATGATGGCTATCGATACAACGATTACGGCCACAACAACCACGGCTTTCACTGGAGCACGCCGCAGTGGCGTGTCAGTTGGAATCACGGTTGGTCGGGCCATCGTTACCGCGCGCAAGCGCGCTACTACTACCCGCGCGGCTATGCGCACACCAGTTGGAGCATTGGCTATCGTTTGCCGCTGGTCTTTCTGGCTGCGTCCTACTTCGTCGACTACGACACCTACGGCCTAGCACCGCCGCCATATGGCTGTCGTTGGCTGCGCGTCGATGGTGACCTGTTGCTGGTAGACCAAGCCAGCGGTGAGATCGTCGACATCCTCTACGACTTCTATTACTAGCTGATCCCAGCGTTTTCAGACCGCGGCCGGTGCCAAAAGCACCGGCCGTTTTGTTTTTGGAAACCGACCGCCGAGCGTGTTTGTTAAAACAAGTTACGGCCCGCTGCGCTACCCTTGCGGAATGTTCCCGCATTTAGCCGAGTTGATGGTCATGGCCACTCGCCTGCGCACTCGTTGCTTGTTATTGCTGTTGCTTGCACTTGCCATGATCGCCAGCACTGCGGCGCAAGTGCCCGGCGCGTTGATCTTTCGTGGCAGTTTCGAGAACGACTTGGTCGGTCCGGCCAACGACGCAGAGGCCGCGCGTTTTCTCGATCAGGCGACCTTTGGCCCGCGCACAGCCGACATTGCACGCCTACGCCAGTTGGGCTACCAGGCTTGGTTCGATGAGCAATTCGCCGCACCGACCTCGCTTGAAGAGCCCTATCTCGACTGGGTTTCCACCCGGCCTCCCGGACAGAATGGTGTTTACCAGCAGGCCCGCCTGGAAACGTGGCTGATCAACGCGGCGCAGTTGTATGACCCCTCCAGCCCGCTGCTGACCCACAACGACCAACTGCGCCAACGGGTGGCGTTTGCGCTGTCGGAAATGTTGGTGGTGTCGGACCGCAATGCGGCCTTGCTGTTTCAGCAATGGACGCTGGCCAGTTATTACGACCTGCTCGCTCAGCACAGCTTTGGCAACTATCGGCAATTGCTGGAAGCGGTGACCAAGCACCCAGCGATGGGCACGTTCCTGAACATGCTGGGCAATCGCAAAGCCGACTCGGCGCTCAATATTCGCCCGGACGAAAACTACGCACGCGAAGTGCTGCAGTTGTTTTCCATCGGCTTGCAGCAGCTGAACCCAGATGGCACGCCGGTGCTGGTCAATTCTCAGCCAGTGCCTACCTATACCCAAGCGACCGTGCGCGGCTTTGCGCATGTCTTTACCGGCTGGAATTTCGCCGGCTGCACGTTGGCCGATTACGACGACTGTGCGCCCAGCAACCCCTTCGAGCCGCCGTGGCAGCAGCCAATGCAGGCGGTTGAGGGTTTCCATGACACCACCACCAACAAGCAACTGCTCACCTATCCCGGCGTCACCTTGCCGGGCGGCCTGCTCACCGCAGGCGGCACTGCGCAAGCCGAGTTGACGGCGGCGATCGACAACATCTTCAACCATCCCAATGTCGGTCCGTTCGTCGCCCGCCACCTGATTCAACGCTTGGTCACCAGCAACCCGACGCCGGCTTACGTGCAGCGGGTCGCCGCCCAGTTCAACAACAATGGCCAAGGCGTGCGCGGCGACTTGCGTGCGGTAGTGCGCGCGGTGCTGCTCGACACGGAAGCGCGCTTCGGACAGCAGGCCGCGCCGCAGACCTTTGGCAAGCTGCGCGAACCGTTGCTGCGGCTGATCCAACTCTGGCGATTGACCAACGCGCGCTCGGTCAATGGTCGCGTCTGGCTGATTACCCACCCGCACGTCGAATACGGCCAAGCGCCGCTGAGCGCACCATCGGTATTCAATTTCTTCAAGCCGAATTTCGCTCAGCCGGGCGAGATTCGCGACGCGGGCCTGGTGTCGCCTGAGTTTCAGATCGCCACCGATTCGCTGCTGGTCTCCGCCCCCAATGACCTGTATTGGCGGATCTGGTATTTCTACGTCGGCAGCACCTACAGCTACGCGCAAGACCCCGATCAAGTGTTGATGGACTACGCGCCGTTGCGCGCGCTGGCCGCCAATCCTGTGCAACTGGTGGAGCACTTGAACTTGCGCTTGCTGGGCGGTGGCATGTCCACCTTCATGCGCGACGTGATCGTGACCCGATTGCAAGCCTTGCCGATGACCGATGGCGGCCTGCTGCGCGTGCAGCACGCGCTGTTTCTGGTGGTTACTTCGCCCGAATATTCGATTCAGTAAAGGCCATTCTATGAACCCGAATCGTCGTGCATTTCTGCGCCGCTCAATCGCCAGCGCCTTGGGTGGCGTTGGCGTGTATTCGGCGCTCGGCAATCTGCAACTGGTGGCCGCTGCCAGTCGCTTGAACAAGGGCATTCCGGCTGATTATCGGGCCTTGGTCTGCGTGTTCTTGTTTGGTGGCAACGACAGCTTCAACACCGTGGTGCCCTACAGCGCGCCGCACTACGCTGTCTACAACGCCTCGCGGCCGGCGCTAGCGGTGGCTCAGTCGGCCGCCGCCAACCTGTCGCTGATGGCGTTGCCCGCGCAACCCGGTTTGCCCGGCGGATTGCCATCCGACGGCGCCAGTTACGGCCTGCATCCGGCAATGCCCGAGCTGCGCGCGCTGTTCAACAATCAACGCGCTGCCGTCATTGGCAATGTCGGCACCTTGCTGGGGCCGATTACCCAAGCCCAGTATCAAGCCGGTACGCGACCGACACCGCCGCAACTGTTCTCGCACGACGATCAAGCCAATTTCTGGCAAACCTCGCGCCCGGAAGACGCCAATGCCGATGGCTGGGGCGGTCGCATCGCCGACTTGCTTTACAGCGACAATCCGAATCAGCAGTTGCCGATGACGGTATCGATCTCCGGCCAGAATCTGTTCCAGCGCGGCTCGCAGGTTGACCAGTACGTGATGAGCTCCTCCGGCGCGCCGCCGATCGATTATTTGCAGATTTATCAGAACGAACTCGGGGTTGATGCCTTCAACGCCTTGATGGCCAGCGGCACGCAAGCGCACATGTTTGAACGCGCCTATGCGACTGCCACGCGGCGTTCGATCTCCAGTTACCAGATGATCAACTCGGCACTCAACGGCGTGACTCAGCCGCTGGCGACGGTGTTTCCCGATTCCAGCTTGGGCCAACAACTGCGCATGGTGGCGCGCTTGATTCAAGTGCGCGAGGCGCTGGGCATGCGCCGGCAAGTGTTCTATGTGGGCTTGGGTGGATTCGATACCCACAACGATCAGTTGGTCACCCACAGCGCCATCTTGGGCGACCTCTCGCAGTCACTGAGCGCTTTCTATGCAGCGACCCAAGAGCTCACCTTGGCTGACAAGGTCACTGCCTTCACTGCCTCGGATTTTGGTCGCACCATCTCGACCAACTCAGACGGCACCGATCACGGCTGGGGCGGCCATCATTTTGTCGTGGGCGGCGCCGTGCGCGGCGGCCGCTTCTTCGGCCAGATGAACTCGCTGGCGCAAAGCAACAACCCCAACGACGCTGGCTACGGGCAGGTGATTCCAACCACCTCGGTCGATCAATACGCGGCGACGCTGGCGTCCTGGTTTGGCGTCGACAACAGCGCGCTGGGCGTCATCTTCCCGACCTTGAGTCAGTACACGACGCCTAACTTGGGTTTTATGCAGGTCTAAGACGCGGGCGTCTGCGTGGCCGCTCGCGACCGCTAAACTGCACAGCCAGACTGCCCGACTTTCCCAATGCCTGATCCCATCCGCCTCGCCAAGCGCGTCATCGAGTTGACTGGCTGCTCGCGTGCCGATGCGGACCGCTACATCGAAGGTGGCTGGGTGCAAGTGGATGGCGAGGTGGTGGAGTTGCCGCAGTTCCAAGTCAGCACCGAGCAAGTGGTGGTTGACCCGACCGCCGTTCTCAGCAACACCGAACCCACGACCGTGCTGCTGCATCGCGGCGTCGGCGATAGCGTGAGCGGAGACGTGATATCGATCGACACTCACTGGCCCGAAGATGCCTCGGGTGTGCGCCTGCTGCGCCGCCATCTGAGCCATTTATCCGTGTCGATGGATCTGGAGCCGCAAGCCAGCGGATTACTGGTGCTGTGCCAAGAAGGCCCGACCAAGCGCCGCTTGCAGGAAAACCGCAACAGCATCGAACAGGAATACGTCGTCGAGGTGAGCGGTCAGATCACCGCTTACGGCCTGCAACGCCTGAGCGTAGGCATGCGACTGTCCGACCGCACCCTACTGCCGTGCAAGGTCAGCTGGCAGAACGAAATCCGCCTGCGCTTTGCGATCAAGGCCGTGCAACCCGGGCAGTTGCAGGAAATGTGCGCCGAGGTCGGCCTGACTACTGTTGCAATCCGCCGCATTCGCATCGGCAAGATACCGCTGGCGAAAATGCCGGTGGGTCAGTGGCGGTTTTTGCCAGCAGGCGAGACGTTTTGATTGTCTAAAGCCGGCAATCGTCGGGCGCAATCACCGACAGCCGAGCAAGCTCGGCTCTACTGAAGCTCGCGCGTCGTTGCTGTTGTAGCGCGGAGCTTGCTCCGCTGCCCTTCGCAATACAGCCGAGCAAGCTCGGCTCTACCGAAGCTCGCGCGTCGTTGCTGTTGTAGAGCGGAGCTTGCTCCGCTGCCCTTCGCAATACAGCCGAGCACGCTCGGCTCTACTGAAGCTCGCGCGTCTTTGCTGTTGTAGAGCGCAGCTTTCTCCGCTGGCTCATGGTCTGGCGGCGCAATGCGCTGCGCTTATTGTGCC
>JANNWF010000274.1:0-11146 GCA_031408455.1 Pseudoxanthomonas sp.
GCAGCGGAGCAAGCTCCGCTCTACCAACGCCAGCAAACTCCGCTGCATTGGCAAGCCGTGTTGCCATAGGCTTTTGTAGAGCCGACCGAGCGAAGCGACGGCGCGCGCGCAGCGCGCGAACTTGCTCGGCTGCTGTCCCGAGTCCCGAAAAAACAACTGCAACCAATCCGCAACCCACCGTCTCTAACCCGCAGTGAACGACGACCAAGCCATCATTTCCGCCGTACTTGGCAAGCAGCCCGGTGCTTTCGCGCGTCTGGTACAGCGGCATCAGCGGCTGGTGTGGCACCTGATCGTGCGCATGGTCAAGAATCCGGCCGATGCGGATGAGCTGGCGCAGGAGACGTTCTTGATGGTGCATCGCAAGCTGGCCCAGTTTCGGGCCGAGAGTTCGCTATCGACCTGGATCGGACAAATCGCGTTCTCGTTGGCGACGCGGTTCCTGCAGCGCAAGAAGATTCCGTTGCTTGAGCCCACCGATGCCGACGATGACGTGATGGAGCGGGTCAGCGACGATACGGATCTGGCCGCCAGCATCGCCGACGCCGAGCTTTTCGGCCACGTCGCCGCCGCCATGGAAAAGCTGCCCGCGATTCAGCGCACTTTGCTGACCTTGTTTCACCTGGAAGAACAGACCGTCGAAGACGCGGCGCTGATTACTGGCCTGCCTATCGGCACCGTCAAGAGCTATTTGTTTCGCGCCCGTGCTCGCTTGCGAGCGGCGTTGGAAGACCACGTAGGAGTGGCCGCATGAACACACCATTGCAGGATCGCGAGTCCCGTCTGCAAGGCTTGGCGCTGCTGGCGGCAAGCAGTGATGAGCCGGCCAGCGTGGTGACCTATCGGCAAATCTACGCCGGCATACGCTGGGCACCCATGCCCGCGTTGTCCACTGATTTCACCACCCGCGTGCTGGCCCGCGTGGGGATTGCCGAGGAAGACCTGGGCCCGGTCGAACGCCGTTTGGTACCCATGCTGTTTACAACGTTTGGGATCGGCGGCGGATTGACTGCCGGCCCGCAGGTGCTGGGTGCACTGGGTCAGTTCGCTTTTGACTTCACCGGATTGCCATGGTTGCAGGCCGCTGCTGCACTGACCGCGATCGCCACTGCCGCCGTGATTGATCGCGCGCTGGGTCGCCGACGCCGTATAGAAAGTCGATAGAGCGGAGCTTGCTCAGCTGCCCCAGCAACCTTGTATGCGGCACAGGCGCGGAAGCGGCCGAGCAAGTTCGCGCGCTGCGCGCGCGCCTTCGCTTCGCTCGGTCGGCACTACAAGAGCGGCGCGAGTCAAACCTTAAGCCTTGGTAGAGCGGAGCTTGCTCCGCTGCTTTGGACGGACAGCAGCCGAGCAAGCTCGGCTTTCCACGCACCCACTACGTAAGTCATTGATCGTTCGACACCTAGCACTCGTCATTGCGAGGCCGGCTCCATCGGCAGCGGCAATCTTCGGAGTGCCGAAAAGGTCTGAATCTAGCGAGATTCTCCGCGCGCCCGGAGCTTGCCACGCCGCCTGCGGCGGCTCGCAATGACGATGTGGAGGGGAATTCGGTTCATGGCTCCGCCTACAGTTTCTACCGAAACAGACCTCTCGCAGTGACGATGCCTAGGGAGCTTGGTTCAAGGTCACCGCGCAGTTTTTGGTGAAACTGGAGGCTCTACAGGAGCAGTGCGAGTGGCCGAGCAAGTTCGCGCGCAGCGCGCGCGCCTTCGCTTCGCTCGGTCGGCACTACAAAAGCAGGGCGAGTGAGCTGGGGGGTCGGTCAATCAAATTAAGTGGCGGAGCCGGCCGATAAGCCGGGTTCTGTCTAAGACAGTCATTCCTCTAGGCCCTGCGTCGCCGCAGGGCTCAAGCAACCTACCCGGAGACACCGCGGGCAGCGGCAACGTCTCCCTATTTGGTCTTGCTCCCGGTGGGGTTTGCCGTGCCGGTCCGTTGCCGGACTCGCGGTGCGCTCTTACCGCACCATTTCACCCTTGCCACGCCCATCTTGCGATGCCGTTCGGCGGTATCTTTCTGTTGCACTTTCCGTCGGCTCGCGCCGCCCAGGCGTTACCTGGCACCGTGCCCTATGGAGCCCGGACTTTCCTCGCCACCTTTGTCCACTTGCGTGAACGCCGATGCCGCGACTGTCTGGCCGACTCCGCCGGCGCGAAGTCTACGCGCTCATTCAATCCCGTGTTGCGGATTCGGCCAGTGCAGCAAGCGCTGCCGGAATTTCGGATGGCTGCGCGACGGTGCGCAAGCGCGGATGATCGGCGGCCACGTCGGCCTGCATTTCATGACTCCAGGTCACCCGATAAGGCAAATGCACGCCAAAGCCGCCGGCGTTCAATACCGGTGCGATGTCCGAGCGCAGCGAGTTGCCAACCATCGCAAATCGCGACGGCACCACACCGCATTCACGCTGCACCCGCGCATAGGTGGCTGGATCTTTTTCGGAAACGATTTCAATCCGTTGGAACAGATCGGCCAAGCCAGATTCGCGCACCTTGGCTTCTTGATGGAACAAGTCGCCCTTGGTGATCAGCACGATAGGCCAGCGTGCGGCAACCGCTTCCACCGCCGCGCGAATGCCATCCAGCAGTTCGACTGGATGCGTCAGTATCGACTTGCCCAAGTCGACGAGGCGGTGAATGTCCGTCGCGCTGATTCGGGCATCCGTCAGTGCGATGGCGGTCTCAATCATCGACAGCGTCATGCCCTTGGCACCATAGCCAAACAGCCGGATATTGCGCTGCTCGGTGACCAACAGTTGCTCATGCAGACCCACATCGGCGAGATCGACGTAGCGACCAACGATCTGCTCAAACTCGGCGTGCGCGTCCTGAAAATAGCCTTCGCTATGCCACAGGGTGTCGTCCGCATCGAAGGCGACCAGATCGATCGCGCCGCGCACACCAGCAGCGGCCTCGCTAGCAGAAGACCCAGTCACAGCTGGATCGGTCATGCATGCGCAGCCTTCTTGCCACGCAGCTTGCCGATCAGGGTCACTACGCCAACGATCAGCACGCCGGCGAGTATGCCGACCACGCCATCAGCGACCAAACCGATCAGGCCGGCGACGAATCCGCCGCCCGCAGTGAACGGTTCAATCAGGTGATGTATCGCCGGAATGCCGTGAATCAGAATGCTGCCACCGACCAGAAACATAGCGGCGGTACCCACGATGGACAGAGTCTTCATCAACTTCGGCGCGGCCAACAGAATGCCGCGACCAAACGCGCGGCGCGACTTGGCCGACGCGCTGTCGCCACCGGTCTTGCTCAGCGCCAAACCCGCGTCGTCCAGCTTGACGATACCCGCGACCAAGCCATAGACGCCAACTGTCATCACCACCGCGATGGTGACCAAGGTGGCAACCTGCACGGTAAACGTGACCGGCGGCACCCGTGCCGCCACGCTGCCCAAAGCGATCACGATGATCTCGGCCGACAGAATGAAATCGGTGCGCACGGCGCCTTTGATCTTGTCCGCCTCCACCGCCACCAGATCGGCGTCGGGATCAAGCAAGGCATTGGTCAGTACGTCTTCTTCTTTCTGCACTTCTGCCTTACTGTGCAGCAGCTTGTGCAAGATTTTTTCGGCGCCCTCAAAGCACAGGAACGCGCCACCGATCATCAGCAGCGGAACAATCGCCCACGGCGCTATGGCACTAATCAACAATGCTGATGGCACCAAAATCGCCTTGTTGATTGCTGACCCTTTGGCCACCGCCCACACCACCGGCAATTCGCGCTCGGCGCGCACACCGGAGACCTGCTCGGCACTGAGCGCCAGATCATCGCCCACGACGCCGGCGGTCTTTTTGGCAGCGACCTTGGTGAGAATGGCGACGTCGTCGAGGATGGTTGCGATGTCGTCGAGAAGGGCGAGCAAGCTGGCACCGGCCATGGCGAACTTCCAAATGGGATGGCGCGATTCTAGCCCGGCAATTTCAATGGATTGCTACAAATCGCGAAGTTGCCCCCTCGTCGATATCGACTGATCGGCGGTCAACCTATGGACCCATCGCTCCGAAACTACTGCCCGCCAACGTTAGCCAGACCCGCCTTGCGCTTGAGATCGCGGTGCATCAGCGCCAGCACGACGACTGCGCCAAGATCCAGCAGCAGCAGCGCGGCCCAGATCGGCCACGCAAAGCTGCCTTGAGAGAGCATCTCGCTCCAGCCGTTTTGCGCCACCAGCCCGGCCAGCGGCTTTTTGAAGATGGCACCCACCAGCACTACGAACAGACCGACCACGAAGACCAGCCCGATGCGCACGCCCGTGTGCGCAATCGCGGTCCACACAAACACCCCGCTGGCACGGCGACGCCAAGCGGAAACCTCAAGTGTCGTCGTCACCAACAGCCCAATCAACGCGGCCGCAATAGCCCAGTGCAGACCATGACCCAGTAGCTTGCTCTGCATCGTCGCGCGGACCAGTTCGCCGGTCGCCTCGGGTGGAAGTCCAGCGCGGGCGTCATAGATCAACCAGCCGACGCTGGCAGCACCCACCACGACGGTCCAAATAATCACTGTCACCAGTCCACCGGCGCTGCGCCGAAACGCCGGGCACGGCACCACGGTCCGCACCATGATCCAGCCAATCCAGAACATCGCCAGGAATTCAACGATCAATGGCAACACCAGATAGGGCGCCGTCATGCCACTCATGATGGCCCGCGCCAGCAGCGTGTACACCAGCGCCAGCGTTCCCAGCTTGACGGCAACACTGAGCGGATCAGAGCGCTGCGAAGACAGCAGCGCAGAGTCGATTTCCGAATCGGTGTAGCCGCCGTTCTTCAGCCGCTGCTCTTCCAGACTGCCTGAACTTGCATGCGCACTCCCGGGCATCGCTCGTCTTCTGGCCATCGTCCGCGTTCTCTGGAAATTCTCGATTGGGTGGCCGAACGCCACTCCACTTTGCTGAAGTGTAAGCCGCCACTCACGGCACGCGAATTGGCTGTCGCCAAGCCGTGGGGCGTCGGTCTACGAGGCGCAAAGGCGCAGCGGACAAAGGATGTGGCGCAAGCGATACTGTCGACCCCGGACACCACGGCGAACGCGAGCACTGCGGACGCTTGGACGCAATCGTCGTAGGGACTGGCGTGCTGGCTCCCATGGTGCAGCGCTCACCCAGCCATGCGCACTTCAGCCCAGAATCGCAAGCCGCATGGTTTTCAGTTCGACCATTTTCCTGTTCGTGTTCCTGCCGGGGTTTCTGCTCGGCTCGGCGCTGGCTTCGCGACTCGGCACGCGCGCCCGCAATCTCAATATCGTCGTCTTCAGCCTCGCCTTCTATGTATTCGGCGGCGGCATCTACACGGCGATCCTGATCGGCTCGATCCTGTTCAACTGGGCGTGGGCGCGTTTTGTGCTGGCGCGCGCGCAATCTCGCACGACCTTGGCCATCGGTATCGCGGTCAATCTGCTGCCGCTGCTGGCATTCAAGTACCTCGATTTCCTGTTCGCGCTGACGACGCAGTACCTGTTCCGACCGTTCCTGTCGCTGGAGCTGCCGGTGCTGGACTGGTTCCTGCCGGCCGGCATCTCGTTCTATACGTTTCAGGCTATGTCCTACCTGATTGACGTGCATCGTCGCGAAACGCCACCGGAGCGCTCGCTGCTGGTGTTCTCAGCCTACAAATTGCTGTTTCCGCAGCTAGTCGCGGGACCGATCGTGCGCTACGTGGAAGTGCGCGATGGTCTGCACGCCGCGCGCATGTCGGTGGATAGCTTCAACGCGGGAATCTTCTTCTTCGGCGCGGGCCTCGCCAAGAAGATGCTGATTGCCGATCCCATCGGCCGGGTGGTCGATCAGATCTATGCCTTGCCCGCCGATCAGGTCACCAACCTGATGGCGTGGGTCGCCAATGTCGGCTATTTCCTGCAGATCTTTTTCGACTTTTCCGGCTACTCGTCGATGGCGATTGGCCTGGGCCTGATGATGGGGCTGTCGTTCCCGGACAACTTTCAGCAGCCCTACCGCGCGCAGTCGATCACCGAGTTCTGGCGACGCTGGCACATGACCCTGTCGCGCTGGTTTCGCGACTACCTCTACATCCCGCTGGGCGGCAATCGCCATGGCGCCGCGCGCACCGCATTCAACCTGTGGCTGGTGTTTCTGCTTTGCGGACTGTGGCATGGCGCCGCGCTCACCTTTGTCGCCTGGGGCGCGTATCACGGCATGCTGCTCATCATCGAGCGGTTTGCCCGCGACCGCTTCAACATCGCGCCGCGCGGCCTCGCCGGCGTCGTGATCACGACGCTGCTGGTGCTGGTCGGCTGGGTGCTGTTCCGCTCGCAGGATTTTGCCCAAGCGCAAACCATGCTGGCCAAACTCGCCTTCATCAATCGCACAGGCGTGTCTGTGTTCGAAGGCAGCTACTACCTCAGGCCTTACACCATCACTCTGTTTGTCGCAGGGCTGCTGTTGGCGTGGATGCCGGTTGATACCTGGAACCTGCGCTCGCGCCTGGTCGGCAACCGCGCCGCGTGGGCGGCACTGTTTGGTGTGCTGCTGCTCACCGCGTCGATTGCCGAGTTGGCTGCCAGTGGTTTCAATCCCTTCATCTACTTTCAGTTTTAGGGTCGACCCTGCCGCCATGTGGATGCGATTACTGCCCGCTTTGCTGTTCATGGCCGTCTTGCTGCTGCCCCTGTTCGCGCATATGACCGGGATGCCGCAGGTGCCGCCGCTGGAGGAATACCGCAAGCTCGCGGAGTGGCCAGACCGCGATGCCTACTTCGCCGATGACAAGGCCGATTTCCTCGGCTACACGGCCAAGCTCAACACCTGGCATCTGGACAACTTCACCACCCGCGCCTTCTGGGTGCGGCTGCGCACGCAAGCGCTGTTCACACTGTTTCGCGAATCTGATCAGGTGCATGTGGGACCGGACAACTGGATGTTCTACCGCAGCGTGATCGACGTCGAAACGCCGTCGATCGAGCGCATCACGCCCGCGAACCGCCAGGCATTAGTCGCCAAGATCGAACGCCTATCCGCGCTGCTCGACCAGCGTGGCATCCAGCTCTACGTCATGCCGCTGGCGCTCAAGCACCGCTACTACCCCGAGTTCCTTCCGCCCTCCGCCAGTCATGCGCGCAATTTCCGCTTCTTTGATCAGTTCATGGATGAACTGGTCGGCAACGGTCGCCTGCGCGTGGTCGAGAGCCGAAGCACGCTGCTACAAGCCAAGCACGCTGGGCTGAAGATTTTCCACCAGACCGATTTCCACTGGACCGATCCGGCAGGGGCGCTGGTCTTTCGCACCCTGCTGCAAGATCTCGCCGAAAGCGAAGGACTCAAGCACCTGGCGGACAGCTGGCACTATGAGATCGTCAATCAACCGATGATGGGTGGCGAAAGACGCGCCATACCCCTGTTCGAATCGCTGCCTGAGCAAACGATCGGGGTGATGCTGCAAGCGCCGCTCACCCGCTACGTGACGCAGACCAACACCACCGGAGTGGACTGGTCCAGCACCGCCGAGCCCGGTCAGGGCCGCTTGTTGCCGCCCATCCTCGCCTTTGGTGACAGCTACATGGATGCCGGCCTGCGCGCGGGATTCTTCTACTTCTTCGAAGCCGTTGCCCGCGGCAGGCTGTACACGGTGAGCCTTGCCGACGCCTATCAGCAGCGTCCGCCGGGCACTCGCTACGTGTTGATCGAATGGATCACCAGCGGCACCTTTGCCATCGAAAACGAAATCACCGCGTTGATAGCTGCGTTGGAAAGCGAGGGGCTCGGTATCCCGGCGCCATAAGGGTGGACGTTGGTCCGGATAGCGCTCACGTCTGACGTTGGCCTGTATGGCAGTGCTTGGACCTGCCGAAATCGCAGCCGGCAGTCCGATGCCCGCCTTCTACACTCGCCCCATTGGCAGTCTGTCGGACCTTGGCTGGCCGGTTGCAAATCCGCCTACGCGGTCGCGTGAACCCATGGGAGCATGCGGCCAATTCCTAGCCAATGAGGGGAGCTATTGGCCTGCAAATCGCCCAAAAACTGTCCTCGCGCAGCCAACTATCGCCTCGACCCCCAAAGCCCGACAGGCCGCTACGGCGCAGCACCTGAGCCTGAACCACCCCCGCGCGGCGCCAGCGCTTCCCGGTAGCTTTGATGCAGCGCCAGCACCTTTGCGACGTAGCCCACTGTTTCCGGGTAAGGCGGTACGCCGCCGTAGCGCTCCAACGCGCCAATGCCGGCGTTATAGGCGGCCGCCACCAGAGTGAGATCGCCCTCAAAGCGCTTCATCAGCATGCGTAGGTGCATGGCGCCGCCACGGATCGATTGCGCGGCGGCGAACGGGTCGCTAACGCCATATTCCGCCGCCGTGGCGGGCATCAACTGCATCACGCCTTGCGCGCCTTTGGGCGATTCGGCACTGGGGTCGAAACTGCTTTCGGCGTGGGCGACCGCGCGCAGCCAAGCGTCGTCGACGCCGCTGGCCTTGGCGCTCGCGCGGAACTCGGTCGCAAATACGTCGAGACGAGGCGCGCCGATCCGGCCAAGGCCAGGGTGCGCGGGCGCACTGGCCGGCGTCTTCACCCGGAAACCGAGCACCTCTTCCGAGCCGGGCAAGGCACGCGTGCCGTACACCGTTTGGCCGTCCTGCTCGCGCTTGTACAAGGTGCCTTCAAACTCGCCCAGCGAACCCCACAGATTCGGTGCGTTCGGGTCATTGTCGTCCAGCTCCATCGCCGTGCACCGCGAGCCGGGCTCGGCAGCGGTGGACAGACTGACGAGGCCATCAAGCACACAGCGATGCACGGTCCGCGCCTGCGCGTCCAGTGCGCCGCCGGCAGCAATTGCCATCAGAAATGTCCAAACAATCTTGCGCATGACGGCGAGCCTAGCGGCCGCACCCTGACTGCACTCATGCCAAGGGTCATGCCCACGCCGGCGGCGTTCAGTTTCGCGGCTGGCGTGGCGCGTCCCGCGTAGGGCGGGTCTTGACCCGCCGAAAAGGAATAGAGAACGGGCCGCCACACCGAGTCCGAACCGAGGCGGCGGGCGAAGGTCCAAGGCCCGCCCTATAGCTTTGTGCCACGCCGGCGCAAATTCACTCGTCGTACCGCGGCACACCGACTTCATCAACACGTAGGCTGGGCTGACAAGCCCAGCGCATTGGTGTCGGAAAACGACGCTGGGCTAGTCAGCCCAGCCTGCGGTCTATGGCAGCATCCAAGGTTGTATTCCATGACACGCGGCAGGGCACACGATGAAGTTTTACCGCGTCTTGCGGGTGTGTTTCGGCGTTTCTCTGATTACATCAGCTTCTGCTCGTTCGGACGACCCACTTCTATGTCCCGAGGGAACGGAGTTCAGGAGCAAGAGCCTGCCAGAAGAAGCTGTCAGTGCAGAGTGGTGCGAGAGTCCAACCGGCCTAAAGGAAGGACCGTACCGATTCGTCGGCGAGCAAGACGGCAGGATGAGGGTCGACTACACCTACCGCGCCGGCATCAAGCACGGACCATCTCGTGGCTATCACGAGGACGGCACACTGCACTGGAAGCGGGTCTTTCGCAACGGAGAAGAGTTCAGCTATCGATTGAGCACAGCAACACTTCTGCGGATGGTCGCTAGCGCAAATGCGAAAGCCCGTAATGAAGGTAAAGGCTGGCAAATGCTCCTGTTGGGTGATCGCACCCTGCAGTACAACGTGTCGATAGGACCGCCCATGTCGTGGTTCCCCCCAGCTGAGCAAGACATCCGCCAACACATCCTATCAAGTGGCGCGCTGTGCCCATTGATTAATCTTGAGGGTGCAAGCATCCCAGCCATGCACGTCCGCTACCTCGACAATAGCGGCAATGTGCTCTCGGAAACTATCATCGACCACACCGAATGCGCGGAGCCGCCGGCCAGTGACCAATAGTCGAAAGTGAACCTGCGCCTCTTTGTAGCCCGTCGGGCCAAAGTCCTGATGCTGATGTGCGGCCTTGGACTGTTGCTGCCGCTTTGCACGCACGCGCTGGCTGGCGCAGAGGGCCGCATTGCCTGGCTCATCGACCTCGCTGCGCACTGGCAGTGGCTCTACCTGCCAGGTTTCGTGATCGCAACGCTGATCGCGTCTTTCGTCGGCCGTCGCTGGTGGTGTTGCGCCTTGCTGTTGGCACCGCTGCCCTGGCTGACCGCGGCACCGGCGGCCACGCATGCGCCCAATGCGGCCATCGACCTCAGCATTGCCAGTGCCAATGTGCATTTCACGTCGACCGATGTCGGCCCACTCGCGGCGTGGCTTGCGCGCGAAAAGCCGGACGTGGTCGTGCTGCTCGAAGTGTCGCCCGCCTACGCCGTTGCGCTACGCCGCCTTGCCGACTATTCCTTCCAGCGCGTGGCCGCCAGCGACGATCCGTTCGGCATCGCCCTGCTCTCCCGCTACCCGTTGGTTGGCGATGAAGTGCTGCGCGACGAACACGATCTCGCGCGCATCGAAACCAGCGTGCAATTGCCGTCGGCATGCGTGACGGTGATCGCAACGCATCCTATGCCGCCGCTGTCAGCGCTGTTTCATCGCGCCCGCAACGCGCGCCTGAACGCGCTCGCGGTCGAGGCCGCTGCAAGCGCGCAGCCGACGGTCATCGCCGGCGATCTCAACGCCACGCCGTGGTCATCGGCCTTCAGCGGTCTCGCCGATCTCGGTCTACGCCGCGCCAGCGATCTGCGTCCGTCCTGGCCCAGCATCGGCCAAGGCTTGCTCGGCATCCCGATCGATCATGTGTTGGTCAGCCAGAACTGGTCGGTGGTGAGCAGCACACGAGGAGCGGCGATCGGCTCGGATCACTTCCCATTGCTCGCGCGCTTACACCTGAACGCGGCATCGAAATCCATCGAATCAACCAAGCAGACATGCCGGTAAGTCATAGGGCGGGTCTCGACGTCTCGACCCGCCGAACAGGAATACAGAAAGCTCCGCCACTCCAAGTCCAAACCGGGGCGGCGGGCCAAGGCCTGAGCTCTCCCCACATCTTCCCTCTACCGTTCAGCCTGTTGCAGCTATCGTGCGGCTAAAACTGTACGTGCATGACGCAGTTTTTTCCTCGGGGTATCGAAGCCTGAGGACCGCGCCATGCACGCCAGCCGCATTTTGCGCCAATGTCTTTCCACCGTCTTGGCACCGATGCACGCGGCGCGCTCTCGCCGGCTGCTGGCGGCG
>JANNWF010000275.1:0-7276 GCA_031408455.1 Pseudoxanthomonas sp.
CGCCGGCCATAAATGACATCGAATTCCTGGATGCCCGAAGGGCCGTACTTTGCTTGGATCGCCGGCCACTGCATGAACTCGACAGCGGCTCCGAGAGCGTCGCCGACCGCACCAGCGAGCAGGCAGCCTTGGAAGCGGGAACGGGCGCTTGGCATGTTGAACTCCTTCTGGGTGAATCTAGTACCTTTCGCGCAAGGAGTCTCACGCAGTGCGACAGCGAAGTGGAGAGGGTCGGCGCTTGCCGGATTGTCCCCAGTCCCGATTCCCGAGCTCGAACCAATCAAAGCTTCCGAAAATCCTTACTCCGTCGCTGCACCAACGCCAAAGACATCCGATCCGGCATCACTTGGGTCACGGCTTTGATCAGGCGATTGACACGGCCGGGGACGAACATCACGTCGCCGCGTTCTAGCGCTTCGATGCCTTGACGGGCGACCGAGTCAGCGTCTGACCACATCCAAGCAGGCATTTTTTTCATTAGCTGGCGCGTGCCGGTAACGTCGTGGAACTCGGAGTAGGTGAAGCCCGGGCACAGTGCGCATACCTGCACGCCCGATTTGGCGTTTTCCAAGGCCAGCGATTGCGAAAATTTGATCATGAAGGCTTTTGAGGCGGCATACAGCGTGTGGCCGGCTGAGCCGGGCACGTGGCCGGCCAAGGAAGCGACATTGAGGATGCCACCGTGGCCACGCGCCTGCATGGCCGGCAACAATCGATAACTCAACTCACACACCGCTGTCACCATGATTTGCAGAAACTTCTGATGTTGCTGCCAGCTGGGTGTCTGAAAGGCACCAGGCAGTCCGTATCCTGCGTTGTTGATGAGGAGACCGATTTCAATGCCGCGTTTGCGCAAGGTTTCGCACAGCTCACTCGGTGCATTGGGATCCTCCAGATCGGCGGGGATCACCACGCAGTCCACCTGTTTGCGTAGCTCGCTGGCAAGCGACTCCAAGCGCTCAACACGTCGTGCCGTCAGCACCAAGGCGCGCCCACGGCGAGCGTATTCGCGGGCAAGCGCTGCGCCAATACCGGCCGAGGCGCCGGTCACCAAGGCATGACCGGAGGCAGAAGATGCAGGCATGGAAAACTCCAATGAGGTGGTCTAGAAAATGCTGATGAGACAGGGAATGCAGCGATCAAGTCTGATCGGTGGCGGTCGTTTGCGACTGCACGATTCCAAAGACAACAGATCACAGACAAGCGGGATTACGCTGTGACCGCTACTCGCACGCCCATTGTAGGTTTCCGCTGGCCTGATTCGCGATCACGGCTATACGCGCTCTCGGCGCTGTTGCTGGTGTCCTTCTTCGCAGTTCCCCGCAGTGATGCCGCTACTCTGAAGGTCAAGGTGACTGATGGTCGGGCAGGGGTCGAGAACGCAGTCATTAGCTTGCATTCCGCTACTGCGAAATCGGCGGCGCGGCCACAGCCCGCGGTGATGGATCAGGTCAATAGCGAGTTTGCGCCGCGGGTCATGGTCGTGACCGTCGGTTCACAAGTGAGCTTTCCCAACAGTGACAAGACGCGGCATCACGTCTATTCGTTTTCGCCGGCCAAGCGATTCGAGCTACCTCTGTATAGCGGCTCAACCCTCGCGCCCGTGACGTTTGATGTCGCCGGAACGGTTACCGTTGGCTGCAATATCCACGACTGGATGATTGGCTACATCGTGGTCTTGGATACCCCGTATCGGGCGATCAGCGACGCTGCTGGCGAGGTGACGCTCTCGCTGCCAGCCGGTGTCTACCAGTTGCAGATTTGGCATGAGCGACAGGCGACGGGTGAAAGCAATGCTGAGCAGACGGTCGAGATTGCCGAGGGCGACAATCCGACCCTGACCTTGACGCCGACACTCACCACCGCCCCACCACCGCGTGGCGATGACCGTCTGCGCGCATTGCAAGACAAGTTTCGGAAGGCCAAGCGTGAGTAGCCGCGAGGGTGCCAGCGGCATGCAATTAGGCAGCAAGATCGTGCTGCTGATCGTGCTGCTGTTATTGGCGGCACAAGCGGCCACCTATGCAGTGATGCGATTCGCTACCCAGCGCTCGGTGAGCGAACAGTTGCACCGCGAACTGGAAGTCGGCCAGCGGGTGTGGGAACGCTTTCACGAAACGCGCCGGCAACAGTTGCTTGATCGTGTCTCTGTACTGGCGGAAGATTTTGGCTTTCGCGAAGCTGTCAGCAGTGCTGACATGCCCACCATGCAATCGGCGCTCGCCAATGCCGGAGGTCGAATTGGTGCCGATGCAGCGGTGCTGCTTGATCCGCAAGGCAAGCTGCAAGTCGACCTTTGGCCCGCCGATTCGGCCTTTGATGCGGACACGCTCTCGGCCTTGTTGGCGCAGGCAACGATCGAAGGGCATGCCACTGGCGTCATCGTGGTCAACGAGCAACCTTACCTATTGGCCCTGGTGCCCGTGTTCGCGCCGCGGCTGGTGGCATGGGTCGGGCTGGCGCAGGAGTTTGGTGCCAGTGATGTGAAAGAGTTCGCTGGAATCGCCGACATGGATGCCAGCGTGCTCAACTTGGTCGGCAGCGAGTTCCGGGTGCATGCCAGCACGCTTGCAACCGACGATCATGAGCGCTTGCTGTCGATGCAACACGTCGCTGGCGGTGCTGCCGGTGATGTCACCCTGATGGGGGACGACCCCGGTCAGCCTTCGGCGCGTGCCCTGAGTGTGTCGAATGCGCCGAACGACCCGGTCTATGTGCTGTTGCAGGCCTCGCGCGCCAATGCCACGGCACCGTTTAACGACTTGGGGCGACAAGTGTTGTTGCTGTCTGCCTTGGTTGCGGCAGTCGCGCTGGTGGTGGCGGTACTGGTGGGTCGACAGGTGAGTCGACCCATTGATCGGCTCGCCCGTGCTGCATTGCGGATTCAGCGCGGTGAGTACGCTGAACCCGTCATCGCCAATGCAGGCGGCGAATTGGGTCAATTGGCGGCGGCGTTCAATCAGATGCAAGCGGGCATCGCGGATCGCGAAGCAACCATCTTGCATCAGGCGGGTCACGATCGACTGACGGGATTACCCAATCGTGAGCGGGCGCTTGCCTTGTTAGCCGCGACCTTGGCGGATCCAAGCAGTGAAGCCGGTGCTGTGCTGTCGTTGGATTTTGTTCGTTTCAAGGAGGTCAACGACACCCTTGGTCATACACTGGGTGATCGGGTACTTATCGAGGCAGGCGCCCGGCTGTGCAGCGCAGTGCGCAGCGGTGATTTGGTTGCGCGGTTGGGCGCTGACGAGTTCTTGTTGATTTTGGGCGGAGTGGACGCTCGGACTGCATGTCGTCGAGCCGAATTGTTGGCTGACATCCTCAAGCAACCTTTCGATCTTGGCGATACTTCGATCCGGTTAGATTGCAGCATTGGAGTCGCTGCGTTTCCCTTGCAGGGCAGCGACGCTTCAACGTTATTGAGACGCGCCGACATCGCCCTTCACGATGCCAAGCGAGCGCATGGCGGAGTGATGTCATATGCGGATGGTCGCGATGAGCAGCATCTGCGTCAGCTGCGTTTGATCGGCGATCTCAAGCGCTGCGTCGAGCGCAACGAGCTGTGTGTGGTCTATCAACCCAAGGTCAATCTGATCGACGGTCGGGTCGAGCATGCAGAGGCTCTGCTGCGCTGGCGGCATCCCGACTTCGGCATGGTGCCACCCGACGAATTCATTCCGCTGGCCGAGCGCTCCGGCCTGATTCACGCGCTTACGCTGTATGTGCTGGACGCGGCTATCGGCGAAGTCAGTCGCTGGCAAGACCATGGGATCGAAACCGGTGTGGCGGTCAACCTGTCGGCCGAGGACTTGCTGAGCAGCGATCTTCCCGAACGCGTGCAAGCATGTCTGCGCCGCCATTCAGTAAGCCCGGTGCGGCTGATCTTGGAAGTCACCGAAAGCGCGGTCATGCGCGATCTTGAAACTTCCCTGCGGACCTTGCAGAGCATTCGCAGATTGGGGATCCGGATCGCCATCGACGATTTTGGTACCGGTCAATCCTCGCTGGCGCAGCTGAAGCGATTGCCCGTTGATGAGCTGAAGATCGACAAGAGCTTCGTGCTTTCCTTGGCACCGGGCAGCGACGACGAATTGATCGTTCGCTCGATCATTGACCTTGCACATACTTTGTCGATGCGGGTGGTCGCCGAAGGTGTTGAGACGGCGGTTGGCTTGGGCCTGTTGCGCCAGCATGGCTGCGAGGTAGCGCAGGGCTATCACTTCAGTCGACCACTCACTGCCGCAGATTTCGTCACCTGGATCGATGCCCGTCAGCTAGCGGCACGCGTGGCATCTGACCACCAGGCGGCGCTTCTAGCTGCGCCATGATTGCGGGCGAAGCAACGGCAGGCACCACAGTGACAGAGGTCGGTGCGCGCTGTCGAAGCAAACGGCCCAGCCATCGTGCTTGACGGTTGCGCGCTGGACCCGCGGCACAACGCTTGGGTTGCTCAATCATTGCTCGATACTATGGCTGATCAACGAGACTGGGCGCTATCGACGCAGGTGAGCGAATGAGATTAATCCGGGTGGTTGCCCGCGCGACCCTGATATTGCTGTTGCTGCTGCAGTTGGGTTGTGCGGCGTCGCGCCCCGATCAGTTATTTCGCGATCTGGGCGAGCTTGCTGGCATCACCGCCATTGTCGAAGGCATGCTCGCATTGATGTCTGAAAATCCGCGCATTGCGCACCACTTCGCGGAAACCGACATCGTCAATCTGCGCGACAAACTGGTCGAGCAATTTTGTATCGAAGCGGGTGGTCCCTGCGTCTACACCGGTACCACGATGGACGTTGCGCATGCGGGTTTGGACATCAGCGAGAGCGACTTCAATGCGCTGGTGGAGGATTTGCAGCGCTCGATGGAGGCGCAAAACGTGCCGATCTCTGCGCAAAATCGCCTGTTGGCCCGGCTGGCACCGATGCAACGCGACATCTTGCACCGCTGACTGCACGGCATGGCGCTAACGAGGCCTTCCGCCTATCCTTCGACAGCACCCAATGACAGGCCAAGCGAATGCGCCGGAAGTTAGTAGCAGGCAACTGGAAAATGCATGGTGATCGCCGCTTCGCCGCTGCGCTTTTGGAGGAGCTGGCAGCTGCAGATCCTATCGAGTCGGTCGACATCGCGGTGTTTCCGCCGTCGCCCTACTTGAGCGAACTGATCGGCCGTTACGCGCCCAAGGGTCTGCAATTTGGCGCGCAGGACGTCAGTGCTCGCGACCAAGGCGCCTACACCGGCGAAGTCTCGGCGCAAATGCTGGTAGACGTCGGTTGTCGCTATGGCTTGGTCGGGCACTCCGAGCGCCGACGTTATCATGAGGAAACCTCCGAGCACGTGGCCGAAAAGTTTCTCGCGGCCAAGCGTGCCGGCTTGGTTCCGATGCTTTGTGTTGGCGAGACACTCAGCCAGCGCGACGCAGGCCAAACTGAATATGCGATTCAGCGCCAACTCGAACCGCTGCTGCGCATGGGCGGCTGCAATGTCTTTGAATGGGCGGTGCTTGCTTACGAACCGGTGTGGGCCATTGGCACCGGCCGCACAGCCACGCCGGAACAAGCACAAGAGGTGCACGCCTTCATCCGTAGCGAATTGCGCGCTTGGAATGCTAAGCTTGCGGACTCGCTGCCGATTCTTTACGGCGGCAGCGTGAAACCTGCGAACGCAGCTGCCCTGTTCTCCCAGCCGGATGTTGATGGTGGGCTGATCGGCGGCGCTTCGCTCATCGCCTCCGAATTTCTTGCCATCGCCCGTGCGGCGGCGGCCTGAGCTAAAGCCATGCTTCTTACTATTGCAAACGTAGTTTATGTGTTGGTCTCGATCGCCATGGTCGTGCTGATCTTGCTGCAACGCGGTGCGGGTGCCGCTGCAGGATCCGGTTTCGGTGGTGGTGCCTCGGCCACTGTGTTTGGTTCGCGCGGCTCGGGCAATTTCTTGTCCAAATCAACCGCCGTTCTTGCAACGCTGTTTTTTGCCATCAGTCTGGGCATGGCCGTTTACGCCAATCGCACCGCGACGGGAACAGTTGGCGACGCCGAGGACCTTGGTGTGATGGGTGGCATCGAAACGCCGTCAGAGGTGCCGCCTGCCGATACCACCACTGGCCCAGCAGCGCCGTCTGATGGCGCAGAGCTCCCAGCCGCAGAGGTTCCAGCCGCAGAGATTCCGGCTGTGACCTTGCCGGCGGCATCACCTGCGGCAGATGAAACTCCAAAGTCCGAGCCGAGCGATAAGGTTGAATCGGAGACTCCGCCAAGCGGTAAGTAGTCGCGGCGTAGGTTCTCGCCCTGTTACAATTTTCATGCTGTAAATCGGTACTGTGGCGAGCGACCACTTGGTCCCGCTGCATCCTTTGCCCAGGTGGTGGAATTGGTAGACACGCTATCTTGAGGGGGTAGTGGCGCAAGCTGTGCGGGTTCGAGTCCCGCTCTGGGCACCAATTGGTTCAGATGCAACGGTGGTTGCTTGATGTGGCGCTCGCTGGGGGTAAACAGTCGAACGTATCAGGCGATTGGATCTACGTGAATCACGTGCGCCTGATGCGGGCGCGGAGGCGAGCGTTGTGTTGGAGGAATACTTACCAGCGCTGCTTTTCCTGATCGTCGCCACCGGCATCGGCGTGGTCTTGATGACTGTCGGTTGGCTGCTTGGCCCGCGCAAGCCTGAGGCCGAGAAGTTATCTCCTTACGAATGCGGCTTTGAGGCGTTTGAAGACGCCCGCATGAAGTTCGACGTTCGTTACTACCTGATCGCGATCCTGTTCATCATCTTTGATTTGGAAATCGCCTTTCTGTTTCCGTGGGCGGTGGTGTTCAAGGACATCGGTATCACCGCGTTGGTGGCGATGGCGATGTTTCTCGGCAGCCTAGTCATCGGCTTCGTTTACGTGTGGAAGAAAGGCGCACTGGACTGGGAATGAAGCATGGGCATTTCGCAGTTCTTCCATAATCCGGATCCCGTCAATCGCGTCGACGACATTCTTCGTCCCGACGGCGATAACCCGCTGCTTGAGCGCGGATTCGTCACCACCTCGGTAGACACGCTAGTCAACTGGGCGCGCACCGGCTCGATGTGGCCGATGACGTTTGGACTCGCCTGTTGCGCGGTCGAGATGATGCATGCGGCCGCTGCGCGCTATGACATCAGCCGCTTTGGCGCAGAAGTGTTCCGCGCCAGCCCCAGGCAGTCTGACCTGATGATCGTAGCCGGCACGCTTTGCAACAAGATGGCGCCAGCCTTGCGCAAGGTGTATGACCAGATGTCCGAGCCCCGCTGG
>JANNWF010000276.1:0-11379 GCA_031408455.1 Pseudoxanthomonas sp.
TCGTTGCCCACGCCCCACTGACGGTCGCTTCAACCTCCTGCTGACCACGCAAAAGCGCCTCAAAGGCACCTTTAGGATTCAGCGAGACAAGGCTTTTCTGGAACTCGATGGCCGCGTTGGCTGATGCCTTGAACACGCCGAACACGCCTTGCTGAAACGCAACGGCCGCACTCAAGGCAGCTGCAAATACGTTGACGAACCCTTCCACGGCATTCTTCAAAAGCACCGCCGTGCCAACAGCCAGTTTCATGCCAGTGGCGAGAATCTGCATGCCGCTCGCCCCACCACGCGTCGCCTGCTCCTGCTCCTGAATCATGCCGGCAACACCCGCCAACACGTTGGTCAACGCGCTGGTTTCTCCGGTCGCCGTGTTAACCGCATCGACATAAAGCATCCAGGCGTTGTTGATCTGCCCCAGCGCTTGGCCGACGGTCTGCGGTGTAGCTGCCATTTCTTGCCGCAGCGTCGACAGCTGCAGGCTCAGGGCTTCTGCCACTATGTCGGCCGTCAGTTTCTGCTGCTCGGCCAACGCACGCAGTTCACCCACGGTCAGGCCCAAAGAGTCGGTCAAAGCCGTGACGACGCGCGGGCTGTTTTCCATCACCGAGCGAAACTCGTCGCCCGACAGCACGCCCGACGCGAACGCCTGCGCCAGCTGCTGCACACCCGCCGCTGCTGATGCGGAGCTGCCGCCGGAGAGCGCCACCGACGCACCGACGGCTTCGGTGATCTCGGCGACCCGCTGTTGCGAGAACCCCAGCGAGTCGCTGGACTGCGACAGCCGCGTGTATAGCGTAGCGATGGGATCCAGATCAGCGCGGACTGCCACCGCAATACGGCCAACGTCCGCTTGCGCCTGAGCAAAGCCCGCTGCGCTCGATGCCGCCAGCTTCAGCCGCGCATTCATGCTGCCCACGGCATCGGCGGTGCGGATTAGATCGCCGACTACCGCTCGCGCACCGGCAAAACCGGCCCAGACACCGGCGAGGTTCTGCAAGTTGCGTAGCTGCGTACTGATAGATTCCAGACCGCGCCGCGCTTGCCCAAGCCCCGCCGCCGCTTGTGCCCCACCGCGCTGCCCGGCCACGCCTAGCTCGCCCAGCTCGCGCTTGACGATGCCGACGCCAGTGACCACGCCGCGCCCATCGGCGGTCAGGCGCAGGGTGACAGTCTGGTCAGCCATTTCGCGCTATCCTCGGTCGCATGAATCGCAGCAAAGCCCTTTGGATCGAACTCGCCTTATGGCTCGCGCTATTCGCCGTGCTGTTCTCGCGTGGTCCCGCGCTATTCGCGTTGCCGGTAGTTCTCGCGTTGATCGGCTTGCGATTCGCCGCAGCGGTCATTGGCGGCGCGTTCCGTTCGGTGTTTCGCGGCAAGTAAGCACGCTGGCGTGCGATCTGAGCGGCCACGGCATCAGTGATCGTTGAGCAGTGGCGCGGCCACTTGCGCCATCACCCGCACGCCGCCAAACACCCGCGCGCGTCGATGCTTTGGAATATCTGAATTGCGGATCGCGGCATCGATTTCTGCTGCCGCAATGCCGCGGTACACCCACTTCACGGCCATGCCCGTCATCACAGCAATGAGCGACCATTCGCAAGCCACATAGACGCGGACGGTGGGGCTATTGCCGCGAAGGACTTCGACCACCTGCACGGCGTCCGGGTCATCTGCGACAAGCCCAAGGGCTCGCCGCTGCTCCACTGAGACACCCCACCGCGCAAGGTCATCGTCGGCCGTTCCTGACTGAGGTTTACGACGCCCCGCAAGCGTCAGCGCTTGCGCGACGTCTTCGAGTTTTTTGTGGGTGCCTTTTGGTACGAAGCAAAGAACGCCTCGCTCACCGCGTTCAACAGCGCCACGCTGTCGTTGACGATCTCGATTTGCTTGGCGGCTGGATACGGCTCGCCGTTTTCGTCGGCGATGCCTTCCACCGACACCAGCACGTCGCTGAGCAGTTTGCGGCGGTAGTAGGTCAGGTCGGCAAAGCTGGGTGCCACGGTGTCTTCATCGGCGACCACACTGGACGCCCGCATCAGCGTCTGGACCAGGTCCGCCATATCGCGCTGCACCGCTTGAAACGCAGCTGCCTTGAGGTACTTGAAGCGGGCGACAAAATCGCCCTCGCAATCCACGTTCGGATTGTCGGTCGGCAGGCGCACCGAAACGGTGGCCGCAAAGGTGTTGGTCGGTACGAGCTTTAGCATGATCGGTTCCTATGAATAAAACCGGGCGCATCACGCGCCCGGCGAATGAATGGCCAGTGGGGTGTGTTGGTTAAAATCAGACCAGGAAGGAAAGCTTCAGCGCGTCGGTCGCTGTGCTGCCGACCACGCTCAGCGGGATATCCCACGCCGCCACGCCGCCTTCATCGGAGAGTTTCGGGATGCCGATCTGCACCGAGTCCAAGTCCAGGCGAACGGTTTCGCCGCCTCCAGAAATGGTCGCGTAAACGTCCGACAAGGTATTGGCCAGTGAAATGTTTTCTGGGTGCCAGCTGGCGCGCGTGTCTTTGAACACGCGCAGCGTGCCGGTGGGCCGGTAAAACTCCTTGTAGAACACGAACGTCTGCTCAGAGCCCTCGTAAATCTCGACCGCTGCGTTGGTGTCGATGTTCAAGCTGATCGCGTTCAACTTGAAGCCGCCGATGTCGACCTCAAACGTCGCCGTTTCAATCGCCCGCGGCGCTTGGAAGTTGGTCGTCACGATGGCCGGAAGCGCCGCATCGGCGACGGGTGTGGCGGGTGCCAAGCCCAAGACATCCACCTTGGCCATCGCGAAATTGCGGATCGACAGCTCGATGCTGGAAAGCACACCACGCGCATCGTTGCCGGTGACTTTCTGGCCGTGGCTGTAGCCCTCAAGCGTCACGATTTCGTGACCGCTGGTGACCAGCGAATAGATCGCGCTGGTCGACACAACCAATGCCTGAGAGAAACCGCAGGCGCGCAGCACAGTGCCAATCGGTGCTGCCGCACCGACCACAGCGTTGCCGCGCAGCTCAATACCGAACTGAAATCTTGAGCGCCGCTTGACGTTGACGAAGGGGCGCGCACCGTGGCCCGGCTTGTCGATCTTGCGTTCCAGCGGGTCAGTCTCGAACATGAACTGACCGTCCATCACCAGAATGCCGTCGGTGCCAACCACCAGCGCTTCCGGAGTGCCGGCGACGGCCTGAATCTTCATCATTAGGCCGCGCAGGTCGGTTTTCTTGATATCGGTTGCCATGAGCTTTTCCTTGGATTATCGGCAGGGCTTAGCGGCGGCCGCGACGCTGCGGTGGCGTGATGGTTTCTTGGGTTTCGGGTGTGGCTTGCGGCAGTTCGGCGGCGGCCGGCGCGGGCGGATCGATAGCGGCGGCGACGAGCACCGCGCTTTCCAGCACCCACGCACCATCCAGCAGCACATGGGCACCGCCCGAGGTGGGCAGCGGCGGCAAAGGTGTGTTCATGTGCGGCTCCAATAACGGGTGGAGAAGGTTTCCTGCCACCACACGGTGGCCTGGTCGTAACGGATCAGCTGGCCACTGACCAGGTCGATCTTTTGCACCTCGGAGTCAGCAGCAGGCAGCCACCCCATCAGCGCTGCGCGCACCTCGGTGATTACGGTGCGCAAGCTGGCGGTCTGCGCACTACCGCGTTCGCCTGTGCGGTAGTGCTGCAAGGCCAGCACCACACCGAAACGCACATCAATGGCTTGAATGGCGATGCTGCTGCCGCCGGCCTTTGGCTTGGCGTCTTCGCGGGCCAGCAACACAAACGCGGCCGGAAGCGCACCTGGGCGTTCCAGCGCGGCTGCAAAGTCGGCCGCCTCGCCGATCTGCCGCAGCAAGGTCACCTGCGTACGCAGGCGCTCGGCAATCTGAGTGATGTCAAACGGCCCGGAACTCATGCCCCAAAGTCCGCCAAGGTGTCGCGGGTAAACACACGTCCCGGCGTGCTGATTTCGGGTGCACCCGCAGTCGCCGGGCTCGGATCGTCCACGCCCAAGGTGACCTCACCTTTGCGCAAGCCCGCCAGCAGCTTTACCGCGTCGGTGTAACGGCGCTGGATGTCTTCGGTGGCACGATCTTCGTGCAGCAGATAGCGGGCAATGTCCGCACCCACCCGACGCAGCAAGGTCGGCACTGGGTCAAAGGGGAGCGTGTAGCGACCAGCCAGATAGCCGTCGACCATTTGATCGGCATCGGTCAAGGCTTCACCAATGCGCACTGCCGCTTCATCCGCCACCACAATTTCAGGGGCCGTCCAAGCGCTGCGATCCATCACCAGCAAGGTGGCGCGTAGCAGGTCCGCATCGACCACCGCCTGATCGTCCGCCGAACCGACTTGAGCAAGCTCAAGCGGCCCAAACCGGCGCATCAATTCGACGGCAGTGCAATACACGTCAGGCCTTTTTGCGGCGGAGAGGCGGCGTTGGCGCAATGACCGGCGGCAGTACCGGCGGCACAGGCAGCGGCAGCGGTGCCGCCACGGTGCGGCCGATGCGCCCGGCGGCAAGCTCGGCCGATGCCAGGTCATCGGCCAATTCCACCTGCATGCCGACCCGCCGCAGCAAGCCGCCCGCCTTGATCGGGCTCAACACGACGTAGATGGCGGTCGGCTGGCTCATGGCTACGGCGCGATGCCGGCGTTCTGAATCAGATAGCCCGAGGTGATGCCCGTCAGCACCGCCGTCGCATCGTCACTGACGCCGTAAATCCACGACTTGGCCTGCTCGTCCCAGTAGGCCTGCTCCACCAGCGGATGGCCCTCAATGGTGTAGGTGTAGCCGTAGCTCGGCTCCTCCATTGTGCTGGCCGATGGCGGCACGTAGGCGACCACCACATCCGGCCCCCACACGTCGGTAAACGCGCCAGCGTCGTCCGCCGACACGGCCTTGCCCACGACCACCTTGTTCACATCCCACAGCGAAGCCAACAGGTCGGTGGTGACAATGTCGCGGCCGGTGTATTTGATCCGGTCAATGATCTTGTCGTTCTGCCGACACGCGCCCATCGCCTTGGCACTCAGTAGCACCACGTTGGGATACATGCCGGTGCTGGCGCGGATCGCCTCACGAGCGGTTTCGATGTCGTCAGACGGGTTGGACGTGCCACCTCCCAGCCAACGATCCTGACCCACCAACGCGACCTTGTTGGGCGCGCCGTAGTTGGCCGCGTTGCGTGCCAGCGTGGCTTGCGCCACTTCCAGCTCAAGGCCCATCGAGCGAGTGACCAAGTTGACCGCCCGCACACCCAAGTCCACGCCCGGCACCTGTGATGCATCGCGCATCAACTCACGGGGCACCGGTGCTTCAAGCGCACGCGGGCTGATGGCGTAGGGGTCGCTGGCATGCCCAAACGTCACCCGCTTGGTGTTGGTGCCGGGAGCACGCGAGGTTTGATAGACGCGGAAGCTTTCTTTGTCGAAACGCAAGATGCGCCCGCCGTACTGCTGCACAGGCACCCGTGGAAACAGGCTTTCGCCGACCAGGTCAGGCTGCCGATACCCGCGCAGGTGGTTGCTCAGAATGACGTCGACCACGCGGGTCTGCGATGGGGACTGCTGCGGCATGGGAGTAGCTCCTGAAAGGGGGTGCTGGGTTCAGACGGGGACTTACGGGCCGGACGGCAACAGCAGCGCTTCGAACTTCGCGCCGTCGGCACTAGCGGCTTGCAGCGCAATGCCCACCGTGAAACCGGCAGCGCGGGTGATGACCTTGCCGGTGGCCCCCACTTCCACATTGGCCCCGGCGGCAATGGCGGTACCGGCGGTCAACACCGCCGTGCCAAGCACGGTGACGGGGATGCGGTCGCCGATGGCAGCGGCGCTCATCGACGCGCCCAAGCCGCGCGCCGCAGCGGCGGGATACGCGCCCAGCGCATTCACAATGCGGTCGGCTTCGAGAGCCGCCGTGGCCACGATGGGCACGGTCAAAACAGGGACGGCCTGCGTCATAACAAACTCCAATAGCGGGGGATTTAGCCGCCCACGGCGCGGACGGCGGCGAGGTAGTCGGTGTTGGGATGGCTGGCCTGATAGGCGCGGGCTTTGCGATCAAGCTCGGCGCTGGCCGCGTTTACCTGCGTGCCATGCGGTGCCATGAATGCCGCTGGGTCAGCGGCTGCGCCGCTATCGCGTGACACTTCGCCGTAGCGAATCTGGGTGGGCAGCGACTGCAAAAATTCACGCAGCACGGCAGCCGGCTCCGCAGTTTGAGCTGCACCATCGACTGCAAAGCTCACGGGGGCCGCAGGCAGTGCCAGTAGCACCTCGATCAATGGCAGTTGATGGCGCGGCAAGATGCGCCCGGCATCGGCCAAGGTGGCGGCAAAACTGACGGCCTGCTCGCGCTGGCGTGTGGCCAGCAGCGCTGCATCCGCCTGCTCGCGGGCAGCGATGGATTGCTCGCGGGCCGCAATCTCAAGCTCGCGGGACGAAAGCGCACTTTCGCGCGCAGCAAAATCGACCGCCGGAGCGGTTGCGGGTTGCGGCATGGGAAACTCCGTTGCAGGGTTGGAAGCGGGCACGGCGGCGGCAAAGGCCGGCGCGGCTGTGTTGGAAACGTCTGTCGGATTGGCCATTTCAGCCAGAGACTCGATCTGCCAACCCGGTATCACCTGGTCAGCCTTCTCGGCACCTACCGATTCAATCATCCAGTCGCGCACCCGTCGGAACAGGCCGGCGACTTCGCGCCACGCCCACGGCCGCTCGGCGGCAAATTCAAAGCAAGCCACCTGCGCGTCCGCGCTTAAATTGACCGCCGGCAAATTGGCAATCGCCGGCGCGGCCGCACCCAGCAAACCGATATGGCGCAAGTACCACTGGCCGGGCTTGGGATTGCTCGGGTGGTCGGGCTGCCACAAGCTGGCCGACACATTGCGAAAGCGCCCGGCGCGCACCTGCTGCACCAGCGCCGCGTCAACCTGATCGAGCGCCGCATACAGCATGCCGTCAGCCCCCACCGACAACGCCGACGCCCAGCCATAGGCCGGGTCGTCATGCTGCGGATGGCCCAGCACCAACGGTGCGGGCTTGGAGGCGTCGTAGCCGCTGGCAATCGCGGCCAGATCAGCAGCCGTAAACGCAATGTCGCGCCCCAGCATGTCGCGGTGCGTGCCCGCTCGAAAGATCGCCACCGGCAAAGCGGCAGGCGTCGGAGAAACAATGGCGGTGGCGGCGGCACGAGGCATGGGTTGCATCCTCGCCGCGCGCGCGCAACCGCTGGGATTGGCGCGTGCCAATCCTTTTGCAGGCCGTCGCCCAGCAACACTAGCGCCCGACGCGCCATCGGAGAACCGCCGCATGCCAGCACGCTGGAGCGATCACGCCGCACAGCGCGCCGCCGAGCGCCTGATTGGCATCGACGCCGATTGCGCACTGGCCAGCGCACGCCCGGCCGGCAAACACACCCGCGAACGCATCCGCCAGCAATGCCGTATGCCCCCACGCCGCAATAACAGCCACCAGCGCTATTACCTGGTCGCCCCCGGCAACGTGGTGTTTGTGATGCAACCGCCCGGCGTGGTGGTGACCGTGTTCACCCTGCGCGCCGACGCACGAGGCCCGGAATGACCACCGAAGAAAAAGCCGCCGCCGTTCTGGCTACCCTCGGCACGGTGCGCAACATCAGCGCATTCGGCAGAGCGCTACTGGATCAGGGAGTGATGCGCCCCGCCCACGAGGGCAAACTGCTAAGCGCGCAGGGCTGCGCACTGCTGGCCGGTCGGTGGCTGCGCCGATTGGAGGTACGCGGCTTGGCGTTTCGGAGAATTGAGGGATGGCGAGCGGCATCGTCGGCGTCATCCAGCACCCACCCTCGAACCCAACCACCCAGACCCGCGACCAAACGCGACCAAAGCGCCTCAGAAGCCGCGCACAGGGGTTGAGCGCAGCGATGGGGCGGATTAAGGACGGCTGGCGCGCACAAGGGCGCGCAGGCGGTGATCCTTTACGCGGCGTCGTAGAGCAGATGGCGAATCTGCTCGGCCCGTTCCACCGCCGTACCCTCACCCTGCGTCACACGCGCTGCCAGCGCCGCGATGACGCAACCGAATGCGTCTTGCAGCACTTCATCCACGGATTGCGACGCGTTGATGATTTGCCCCACAGGCCCCGCCGGAAGCACCTGCAGAAACAGTGCCCGCACAGCCTCCAAGTTGGCAGCCGTCTCGAATGCATTGGCGATGTCGCCGCGCGCCGCAATCCGAGCCAATCCAACCGCCACCGGCGCATCCAGAAGCAAGACACAGTCAGGTGTTGGTGCGAAGGCATTCGCCGCCCAAATGTCGGACAACGGCAACCCCTCCGCGCCTTGGTACGCGAGGTTGCTGAAGTAGTAGCGGTCAAGGATGACGACGCGGCCGTCAGCCAGCGCAGGCGCAATCAACAATTCGACGTGCTCGCCGCGATCAGCAACCAAAAGCCCAAGCTCATCGGCTGGACCCAAGCGACCCGTCTGCGAGGTCGCGCGCAGCGCCGCCCCAAAGCGCCCTTGCGTGGGCTCCTTAGAAACAACGGCATCGAGGTGGCACTCCTGCATCAGCAGCCGGCGCAGGCCAGCGACCAGCGTTGTCTTGCCCGCGCCGTCAATGCCCTCAACCACCACAAACAAACCACCGGGAATGCGCTTAGTCATGGCCGGCATTCTAGCCGGGGTGGGTCTAACGGGCTACGGAACGTCCCGCTCCCGAAAATGCCGCGCCACAAACACCAGTCGAAGCTGTGCGGGCCACCACGCGCAAGCCGTGGGCTATTCCTTGCCCCGCGAGAATTTCTCGCGCGTCTCCTGAAGACGCTGGCTAACGGTATCGTCGAGAGCGGCTTGGTGAATCTCGAATATCTGCAGCGGTATCAGCAGACAGCGGATGGTTGAGAGCAGGCCCAATCCTGCGGCTAGCGCTCCAAGCACCCGCTGCCCCTCCACTGGCCAATCGAGCGCCGCGCCAATCAGCCAAACCAGTGCGACCAACGTCAGCAACATCGCAGCGACCAGTGTGACTGCCTGCGACAACATCAGCCACTTGAGTCGCCGGGCATAAGCCTGCACCACCTCATAGGTTAGCGACTCGGCGCGCTCGATGCGGCCCGAGGAGAGCATCATCGTCAGCATGAACCCCGCGACCAGCGCGCCCACAGCCATTACTCCAGCGAGGATGGCAAATAGTGCTTCCTTGGCGGAAGCCGCCAGCAGGGGCGGCAGCAGCAAATAGCCAAGCGCAGCCCCAGCAAACAGCGGCAGCAGAGCACCCAACCACGCCCGTGACCGCCCTCCGCCACCGGCCTCAATACCAGCAAAATCGCGCAGAACCGACAGGCCAGACATCAAGTCGTCAGGAAGCCAGCGTCGAAGCCCGTTCTCAACCATGTCCATCGCCAAGCACCTCCACGCCATGCACCGGTCGGCCGTCGTCGTCGATGATACGCCAGCCGGATTCGTCAGGATTCCGTAGCTCATCAAGGTAGTTCCAGATCGCTTCCTCAATCTCGTTGACTGCCACCCGACTAGCACGCGTCACCTGAATGTCAAATCGGCGGCGCTCCCTGAAGCGGCCGATCCGATCCACCTTCTGGCCATCTTTGAGATGAAGGGTAACGCTATCGAGCGCGTTATCGTCCTGGCATTCCTCCCAAAACCGAATTGCATCATCCGCGTTCAATGGCCCGTTAACTGACTCGATGGAAGCGACCAGCACGCCTGCACCGCGAACGTTTTCCTTGAGCTGGGACATCAGGTAAGACCCTACCTTGCTCTGATCTGCTGACTCATGAATGAGCCGGGCCACTATTCGATCTACGCCGCCACCCGCGTCGATCTGACGTCGCAAGTTCTGACTCATCACATCCACCAATTGGATGGTGGGCAGTTCCGGCTCTGCCCACTGACGAAACAGCTGAGTGAGCGCCACCGCCAAACCCGCCGAGCCGCCTGCACCCTTGACTGACTCAACCACGAGGCTGTGTCCAATCACCCCGATCCGATAGCTGTGCACGATCTCGCGGCGATTGCCGTTTGCATCAGTAAGCGCCGGCGTGTCAATCGTCGAACTCACCTCGCGGAAGTTGGGCGTGATTTGTTCTGGCCGATTGCCATAGATGTAGCTGACGACTTCAACGATGCGCCCGTCCGAAATGTTCGGACTTCGGCGGCGACGCTTGACGCTGTTTACATAGAGACAGGACATCCCTTCTTCTAGGTCTGCTACAGGCGGCCAATGCCGCTCGCCGATGGTGGTCGCGTTGGTCCAAAGCTGGTCAATCAGATCATCAAGCCGTGGCGGCTGAAATCCCCTGCGTCGCCCCGCAAGGTATTTGACGATGCGCAGGTCAAACGAGCGACTTACCGTGGGCATAGCGAATCTCCTGAAGGTATGGTCAGCGCGCCTTGCGGGCGCTTGGACTTTGCAGGCTTGGCTTGCGTCCGAGCTTCACGCTCATGCGCCACGCGGCGCTTGTCCTCGAGTGCGCGCAAATAAGCGCGCGAAGCCTGCGAGCCGTGACCAGCCCAGAAGCCGCCACGTATGTCCTGCTCGATGCGGTTGAACTCAATTTCGGCAGCCGCCATGTTGCCGGCTTGCTGCAAGAACACGGGCAAACGCAGCCACCACGCGATGGGGTGAGGCATCGCATCAATGTTCCGAGCGAGTGTCTGTGCGCTACGCAGGCAGTCAACGGCGGTATGGATGTCGTCTTTTTTCAGCGCCGTCGCCCGAAGGTTGAGGTCGCGGATTTGCCGCTCATCTGGCGTCAGTTCACGGCGGAATATCTCGACTTGAAGCATCATTCTTGGCCGCCCTTCCAAGCCACCAGCCGCTCACCCCACGCCCACAGCACGCCACCACCCAGCAGCAAAACCACCATCTGGGCGCACGCGGCGGCGGCGGAGTAGCCGGTTTGGTAGGGCGGCGCAGCGTTCATCGCCACGCCATAGGTGTAAAGCGCAACTAGCGCCGCCAGCGGCAACAGCAACGCGCCCCAGACGCGCAGCCAGCGCAGCTGCTGGGCGCGGCGCATGCGCTCGCGCTCGGCCCAGTCCATGTAGACAAACGTATGGATGGCGGTGCCGCCGTTGCTGGCGGTGATACGGATGGTGGTGGTGTGCTCGGTGGGTGGCAATTGCATGACGCGCCTTGCTTGATCGCCGGAGTAGCCCGGCACAGTCAAAGTGTCACCACAACGCCGGCTTTCGCACCCAATGAGGCAGGGTTTGCAATTCGTGACGATTGCTCAACCGATCAGTCGAGCAAATCCCGCACGCGTGCGGGATTTGCCGCGTCAGGGCTTGCGGGTGGGAGCGCCGTGGAAGCTGCCGATGGTCACGCTGTTGGGCGCGCTGTTGGATGTGGTGTGCGAGGTGTGGGTGACGGTGCCGCCCATCGATCCGCCTGCGGCCAAGACC
>JANNWF010000277.1:0-5560 GCA_031408455.1 Pseudoxanthomonas sp.
TCATCGCGAGCGCCACATCGGGGTCGCCTTTCTTTTGGTTACTTTTCTTTGGCGAAGCAAAGAAAAGTGACTCGGCCGCCGCCGTAGGCGGACGAAACCCTGCGACAAGCTCTCAACAAGCGAGTGAAGTCGTATCCCCAACTAGTACAGTTAAGCTAGGCCCCCAACAAACGCCGCTATTGCCAACGGCTTGCAAAAAGCCGTCCCACCACCCACGTGGTGGTAGCGCCGTACGCCCTCTACAGTCAGCCATGCAAAGCAACCCCAACGACCTCCTGCGCCGCTGCATGACGCGCGACTACGCGCGACTGCAACGCCTGCACGCGCGTTGGAAAGCATCTGCCGATAAGGCGGATCGCGAGGCATTTTTGCGCGCGGCCGAAGCGTCCAATGCCGAGCGTGAACAGCGCGCGGCGCGGTTGCCAAATCCGAGTTTTGACCTCAGTTTGCCGATCGCGCGCGAGGCCGAGCACATCGTCGAACTGATCACCAAGCATCAAGTTGTCGTGATCGCTGGCGAGACCGGCAGCGGCAAAACCACCCAGCTTCCCAAACTGTGTCTGCTGGCCGGTCGCGGTAGTGCGGGGATGATCGGATGCACCCAGCCGCGCCGGATCGCGGCGCGTTCGGTGGCCAAGCGCGTGGCCGAGGAACTGGGCGTGCAAACCGGTGCCTTGGTCGGCTATCAGGTGCGCTTCACCGAGCAGGTGAGCGATGCGACCGCGATCAAGTTCATGACCGACGGCATTCTGCTCGCCGAGATTCAGTCGGATCGCTTTCTGTCGCGCTACGACACCCTGATCTTGGATGAGGCACACGAGCGCAGCCTCAATATCGATTTCTTGCTCGGCTATTTGAAAGGACTGTTACGCAAGCGCCGTGACCTCAAGCTGATCGTCACCTCGGCGACCATCGATACGCAGCGCTTCGCCAAGCATTTTGATGACGCGCCAACGCTGTCCGTAGAAGGTCGCGGCTATCCGGTCGAAGTTCGCTGGCGTCCGCCAAACGAGCCTACGGAAGTAGCCGCTGAGCGGGCGAAGTCAGGTCGCGACGGCCGTGCCAGTCAGGAGCGCGACACCGACCCCCTGTCGGCTTTGGTCGCAGCAGTAGACGAGATCACGGCCGAGGACCCACGTGGCGATGTGTTGGTTTTCCTGCCCGGTGAACGCGATATCCACGACGCGCATCGCCTGCTTTCCAAGCGAAATTATCGCGAGAGCGAAGTGCTGCCCTTGTATGCGCGGCTGTCAGCGCGGGATCAGGATCGGGTCTTCAATCCCGGTACCAAGCGTCGCATCGTGCTGACCACCAATGTCGCCGAGACGTCATTGACGGTGCCGCGGATTCGCTACGTGGTCGATCCGGGCACGGCGCGGGTCAAGCGCTATAGCCCGCGACAAAAACTTGATCGCTTGCACATTGAGCCGGTTTCCCGCGCCAGCGCCGACCAACGCAAAGGCCGCTGCGGACGTATCGCCGCGGGCGTCTGTTATCGCTTGTATGCCGAGAGCGACTACCTCGCGCGACCGGCCTACACCGATCCCGAAATTCGTCGCGCGGCACTCGCGGGCGTGATCCTGCGAATGCTCAGCCTAGGCTTGGGACAGGTAGACGAATTTCCGTTTATCGATCCACCCGATCCGCGCGCGGTGGCCGATGGTTGGCAGCAGCTGGCGGAGCTGGGTGCGGTGGATGCGGCACGCAAGCTCACGGCCTTGGGTCGGCAAATGGCGCGCTTGCCGCTCGACGTCAAATTGGCGCGCATGCTGGTGGCCGCGAGTGGCAATGGTGCGCTAAAAGAAGTGCTGGCCATCGCCTCATTTCTGGGTATCCAAGACCCGCGCGAACGACCTGCAGATGCCAAGCAAGCGGCCGATCTTGCGCACGCGCAATGGACCGATCCGAAGTCCGAGTTCGTTGCCATTCTCAATCTGTTTGCGGACTATCAAATCGCGCACGAAGATCTCACCCAAGCCAAGTTGCGCGATTGGTGCAGCAAACGCTTCTTGAGTTTTCTGCGCATGCGCGAGTGGCGTGAGCTGCATCGACAATTGCTGTTGGTGTGCGAGCAATTGGGCTGGCAGGCCAACAGCCAGCCTGCGGACTATCCGATGCTGCATCGGGCCTTGATCGCCGGCATGCCGACGCAGATCGGCCGCAAGGATGAGAAACGTCAGTACGAAGGCCCGCGGCAACGCCGCTTCGGATTGTTTCCGGGCTCGACCTTGGCGAGCCAGCCGCCCAACTGGGTGTTGTGTGCGGTGCTGCTGGATACCCAGCGCATCTATGCCATGACCAACGCGCGCATCGAGCCCGAATGGGTGGTAGCCGAAGCGCCACATTTGCTCAGCCGCAAGCACTTCGATCCGCGTTGGTCGCGTACCCAAGGGCGCGTCATCGGCAGTGAGCAGATCAGCCTGTTCGGCCTGGTGCTGGCACCGAAACGGCCGATTCACTATGGCGGCCTGTATCCGGAAGAGTCGCGAGAAATTTTCGTGCGACAAGGATTGCTGCCGGGCGAGATCGACAGCAAGGCCGCGTTTGTCGAACGCAATCTGGCGATGTTGGCCAAGGCCCATGAAGTCGAAGCGCAGCGCCGCCGTGCCGGCTTGGTGGCGGACGAGGATTGGCAGGCTGGTTGGTATTTGGACCGACTGCCAGCCGACATCAACAGTGCCGTGGGACTGGACGCTTGGTATCGACGCGCGACGCCAGCACAGCGACAGCAGTTGGAATGGCCGCTGCACGAGTTGTTGGAAGGCGAGGGCAGCGAGCACGAGCGCTTTCCGCCCTATTTTGCCTTGGGCGATGCGCGCTTGGCACTGCACTACCGATTCGAGCCGGGCGCTAGCGACGATGGCGTGAGCCTGATCGTTCCGCTGCATTTGTTGAACGCGCTGGACCCGGCACGACTGAGCTGGCTAGTGCCCGGATTGGTCGAAGAAAAAGCCGCCGAATCGATTCGCAGTCTGCCAAAAGCACTGCGTCGCGCCTGCGTGCCGGCACCTGATTTTGCGCGCGCATTTCGCGAGGCATGGCCGCAGTCGTCCGCCGATAGCATCGAAGGCGAATTGGCGCGTTTTCTGAGCCGCACGACCGGTGTGGCCATCACTGCTTTGGACTTTGTCAGCGATTCCTTACCGGCTCACTTGCGCATCAATCTGCGCGTGGTGGATCGCAACGGCGAGCAAGTGCTCGCCGAATCGCGCGACTTCGCGAACCTGCAAGCGCGCTTCGGCCAACGTGCGGACCAAGCGTTTGCGGCGCGCGCCGCCGGTAGTTTGGCGCGCAGCGGATTGCGAACGTTCCCGACTCAAGCTGTGCCAGTGGAAGTACGCGGTGAAGCCGGCATCACCGCGTATCCAGCGCTGGTCGATGACGGCGATTCGGTTTCATTGCAGGTGTTTGCTGAGCGCAGCACGGCGCAACGCGAACACGCGGCGGGCGTGCGTCGTTTGTTGGATGCGGCCTTGGCAGATCGCGTCAAGCAAGCGCGTCGGCAATTGCCGGTGACGCCCCGATTGGGCCTCCTGTATGCGGCGCTGCAAGGCTTCACTGCAATACCCGAATCAAAGGGCACGCAGGGCGAACGCAATGTGGACGCCTTGCGCCACGACGTGCTCGCGGCGGCCATGGGCACGCTCTGTCTGCGACCACTGGCGGCGATTCGCAGCGCGGCAGAATTCGAGACGTTGCAACGTGAGTTGGGCAGCGCCCTGTTTGCCGAAGCGATGAAGCTGCTGGGCTGGGTCGAAGCCATCCTGCAACTGGTCGCCGATTTGCGGCCGGCGCTGGAGCCCCCGCTGATGGGCTTTGCACGGGCCAATCTGGATGACTTGCATGAACAACTGGCGCAAATGCTGCCGGCGCATTTTTTGCTCACCACGCCGGCTGCCCAACTAGCCGAATTGCCACGCTATCTGCGCGGCATGAGCATTCGCGCCGAGCGCTTGCTGCAAGACCCCAGCCGCGATCAAGTCCGCATGCTGGAAGTTGCTCCCTTCGCCAAAGCGTTGCAACAAGCCCGCGCCGACGGCCGCTCCCAACAGCCTGGTTGGGTCGAGTTTCGCTGGATGTTGGAGGAATTACGCGTCTCGCTTTTCGCCCAGGAGTTGGGGACGCGGGGCAGCGTGTCGCCTAAGCGGTTGGCACGGATATTGGAAGAGTTGCTGGGGCGATAGGCAGTAAATTTGGATGGCGCAGGTTTTGCCAGATCGGGAAATCTCCCCCCTTCGCCGGAAAATGTGCGATCCGCGTCGGCGCGCCGAACCGCCGCTATTTGATACGCCGAACCTTGGCCGTCGTGTTGTAGCCATCGACCTTGAGATACCACGCGCCAATCAAGCCCTTCTTGATGCGTACCACGGGGTCGACGAGATCCACCGAGAGCGAACCACTGTCGCCGAGGGCTTCCCACTCCTGGCCGTTCTCCAGCACAAAGCGGGTGCCTCCTGACCAGCCTTTGAACACGCCGGGGATGCGGGACACGATGTCACCGTCGGCTGAGGGCGCATTGCGCAGCCCGCGTTGATCACTTGGATCGGGTTGCGGCGCAAAACCCGAACTCGAAACGGCTGCGGAGGGCACCGTTGCAGCGCGCTCGCGCAACCATTGATTGAGGGCGGTCAGTTCTTCGGCTGACAGCTTTTCCAGTCCAGCCGCCTTGAACTCAGTGGAGCTCATGCGCTCTTCCAGCGACGAAAAATCCTGAGCGTAGGCGCACGCTGGGGCAGTTAGTGGGGCGATAACGATCAGGCAAGCAAGAACTAATGAGCGCATACGTAGGGTCAGCGTCGCGACGGAAGGCGCGATTGTACGGAATGCAGAGACCGGCGAGCGACGTCGGCTGCCAGTGCTAGGCAAACGCGAAGAGGGTTAACCGCAGATTCACGCCTGTCTGTTGCGCTCCGGTACACTTTCGATTGCTTTTGTCAGGCCGTTGGATCGAGTGTCTATCGCCTTCCGCGCCCGCTGCTCGCCAGCTAGAGTGTGTTGCGGCACGTCCGCGCCACGCCGCCTCGGAGAACTCATTGCCAATGCCCCGTCGTAGTTGCGTGCCAATTCTCTCGCTGCTTGCGCTTGCCGCATGTGGGTCGGCGCAAGCCATCGATCCGACGCTGCAGGTCGTGAGCGGTCCATCGAATGCGGAAACCCGGCGAGCGGTGCCATTGACGTCGGCCCGTTATGAGCCAACCACGCGGTCATTGATTGCCACCACCCGCGCTGGAAATTTCGTCTGCAACAGCAGCCAAGTGCCGAACCCGAGTGCACTCAAGTTGCGCCTTGACGGTGTCGAGTATCCGGTTGCCACCTCATCTCTGCCGGGATTGCTGGTTGCGCCCATCGAATACTTGCCAAGTACGGTGACCTTTGCGTTGGGTTTGTTAGGCGCCAACCTGCCGGCCAATTGCGCCTCCAGCAACACCACGTCCACCAACCTGGGTTTGATTTTCGAGACCCAGCGGCGGTTGCCGGTGGCCGAAAGCGTATTTTTCGACATCACGACGCGCACGTTTCAGATCCGTGTGGCCGAGCCTGTGCTGTGCAACAGCTACGT
>JANNWF010000278.1:0-2369 GCA_031408455.1 Pseudoxanthomonas sp.
TTTTTCCATCTGTACGGCAACATTTTTCGCGCGATTGATGGCGTTGAAATGGCCAAGGCGGCCTGATCCCATGCGCATCGAGAATGCCTTGATCCTGCTCACCGGTGCCAATGGTGGCATCGGTTCTGCCATTGCTCGCCGGCTGGCTGCTGCGGGAGCGCAGTTGCTACTGGTCGGTCGATCCGAGATCCGTCTGGACGTCCTGATCGCGTCGCTTCCTTGTCATGGAAAGCCGCATGTTGCTGTGCATGCCGACATCACCACCGCGATGGGTCGAGCCGCAATCGAGCGCGCGCTGGAAGGTGTGAAGCAACCGCTGGATGTGCTGATCAATTGTGCCGGCATTAGCCAGTTTGGATTGCTCGCTGACGCCCGTCCCGAAGCCATCGAGCGACTGCTGGTCACCAATATCACCGCGCCCATCCTGCTGACCCAAATCGGTTTGCGCCATCTCAATCCCGCGTCCGGACGCATCATCAACATCGGTTCGACCTTTGGTGGCATTGGCTACCCAGGGTTCAGCAGCTATTCCGCCAGCAAGTTCGCGCTGCGGGGCTTTACAGAGTCTCTGCGTCGAGAGCTGGCCGACGCGCCATTGCAAGTGGCGTATCTGGCACCGCGCGCCACCCGTACCGCGCTGAATAGCGATGCGGTGTGCGCGATGAACGAGTCGCTGGGCAATGCGATGGACTCACCCGATCTGGTTGCCAGCGTGCTTGAACGCATGCTGCTGGCGAAGCGCATGCGTGATCGGGCCATTGGTTGGCCTGAGCGACTGTTTCTACGGGTCAACTCGATCCTGCCAAGTCTGGTCGATGGCGCGTTGCGGAAGCCACTCGCGCGCATCAAGCAATTTGCCGATCCCAAGCGTGCCACCAGCGCGCCTGTCCCATCCCCCTTGTTCTGATCAGCTTCACCTTGAAGGAGACTCCCATGTCCCGCGCCATCCCCCACGCTCTGACCCTCGCCCTGTTGGCATTGCTATCGACTACCGTCCGCGCTGACGAAGCCACCGACATCACCCACCTGCAAACCCGCTGGGCCGAAGTCAAATATCAAACGCCTGCGGCCGAGCAGGAAAAAGCCTTCGAGCAAGTGCTTGCGGAGGCCGAGGCATTGACCAAGGCTAATGCCAAGCAGCCGGCCTACCTGATCTGGGAAGGCATCATTCGTTCGACCTATGCGGGTGCGAAGGGCGGTTTGGGTGCGTTGGGCGAAGTGAAGCGTGCGAAAGTGTTGTTCGAGCAAGCGATCGAAATCGATCCGGCGGCGATGGCAGGCTCGGCCTACACCAGTCTCGGTTCACTCTACTATCAGGTGCCCGGCTGGCCGGTCGGTTTTGGTGACGAAGACGAAGCCGAGAAGTTATTGACCAAGGGCTTGAGTCTCAATCCAGATGGCATCGACTCCAATTTTTTCTATGCGGATTATCTGTATGAGGAAGATCGTTACGCCGAGGCGTTGCGCGCATTCGAGAAGGCGCTGCTGGCTCCACCGCGGCCCGGTCGAGAGTCTGCTGATGCCGGTCGTCGCAGCGAGATCAGCGAGAAGATTGCGCTGGTCAAACAGAAAATCTAGCTATCGGGGATCAGGTCAGCGCCATGCGCATATTGCTGGCTGAAGATGATCCGCTGATCGCCGACGGCATCGTCGATGCCTTGCAACACTCGGGCTTCGTAGTGAACTGGGTGGCCTCGGGCAAGGAAGCCTGCGCCTCGGTGCATGCCGAGGCGCCGGACATATTGGTACTCGATCTGGGCTTGCCCGATATGGACGGGCTGGAGGTTCTGGCGCAAACAAAACGCCACGCGCCGAGCACGCAAGTGTTGATCCTGACTGCGCGCGACAGCATCGAGGATCGCGTGCGCGGGCTGGATCTGGGTGCCGACGATTACCTCACCAAACCCTTCGCGCGCGCCGAATTGCTGGCGCGTTTACGGGTGCTGGAACGTCGACTCGGCAATGCCGGTTCGGCGACCATCGAAGTGGGGCCATTGAGTCTGCACACTCAGCATTTCGAGGCCAAGCTCAACGGCGTGCCGCTGTCCTTGTCACGCCGTGAGTACATGCTGTTGAAGGCGCTGGTTGAACAAGTGGGCGTGATCCAGACGAAGGCCGCACTCGAATCCAAGCTCTATGGATGGGGCGACGAAGTGTCCAGCAATGCGATCGAGGTACACATTCACAACCTGCGCAAGAAGCTGCCCGAGCACTTCATCAAGACCCTGCGCGGTGTCGGTTATCTGGTGCCGCGTCAATGAACTCGATCCGCACGTTTCTGACCATTGCGCTGTTGGCAGTGGTCACCTTGGTCAATTTTGTAGCCAGCTTGCGCGGCTATCAAAACAGCATGGTCGAGGCCGAGCGGC
>JANNWF010000279.1:0-4211 GCA_031408455.1 Pseudoxanthomonas sp.
ACTGACCCGCGCGCCGAGCAGGGCCGCCATGCCGATGCCACCCAGTCCAAAGATAGCGACGCTGTCGCCCGCCTTGAGTTGCGCGGTATTGAGTGCGGTGCCCACGCCAGTCAGCACCGCACACCCAAACGATGCCGCAATGGCCGGCGGCAGGTCGCGATCAATCTTGACCGCGGATGCCGCCGACACCACCGCGTATTCCGCAAATGCCGATACGCCGAGATGGTGATGGATGGCGCTGCCATCAGCCGCCTGCCAGCGGCGCTCGCCACCCAGCAAGCTGCCGGCGAGGTTGCTCGCCGCACCCGGTTCGCAAAGTGCCGCACGACCACTGGCGCAAGGCGCACAGCGTCCGCAACTGGGAACAAAAGCGAGTACCACGCGATCACCGACCGCAAAGCCGCGCGTATCGCGACCCAATTCGACTACTTCTGCACAGGCTTCATGGCCTAGCGCCATCGGCAGCACGCGCGGTCGACTGCCGTTGATCACCGATAAATCGGAATGACATAACCCAGCGGCAAGTACTTTGACCAACAGCTCGCCCGCACCCGGCGGTTGGAGTTCGATTTCTTCGATGCGGAGCGGCTGCGACCTGGCATAAGACATCGGCAAGCCCATGTGCCGCAGCACGGCGGCGCGCACCTTCACAATGCCACTTCGATCAGCAGTCGCTGTAGTGCGCCGCGCAGCGGCTCGGGGATCGCGATGGGACGGCGGCTATCGCGATCCACAAAACCATGCATAAACCAACCCTCGGCAGCGATCTGATCGCGGCCCTCGCTGAACAATCCGATCTCGTAACGCACGCTGGAAGTGCCCACCCGCGCCACGCGCAGGCCAGCGTCCACCGCGGACGGGAACGCCAATGAATCGATGAAGCGGCAATGCGTTTCCGCACAGATGCCGATCACTGCGCCGGCGTGGATGTCCAGCCCACCCTGACGGATCAGATAGTCATTGATGACGGTGTCGAAATAGCTGTAGTACTCGACATTGTTGACGTGACCGTAGACATCGTTGTCTTTCCAACGCGTGCTGATCCGCAGCCAGTGCGGGTAGTCGGCGCGAGTCGCGATGGTGCTAGTCATGCTGGCCTCGTCGTTGGCAGATGCCGGCAGCGACTGACGTGCCGAAAGCTTCCGAAATCGTTGAACCAAACACCCATCTAGCGCATCACTCGATGCGCCGTCGATGCCGTCCTCCGCCAAAAGCAGCGTGGCTCATCGACCACAAAGTGATGGATAGCATAGGGTGCTACCGACGTTGCCGCAGAACTCCTGCTCTAGCAACAGCCAGCAAGGACTGAACAGCCGAGTCTGCTGAACCACATTACCTGCGTCCGCATCAACAACAAACTTCCGCGTCAATTGCGTCTGGATGTCTTGACCACTGTCCGAACTTTGGGTCTCGCTGAGGCGGAAACCCATGAATTTCAGCGCAAATGCATTCGGCGCGCACGGGTCGCTTTGCACTCACTGCAAGTGACTGATATCCTTGGCGGCTACCAGACACCCAGCCCAAGGCACGCGCCATGAAAGTCCTCTCCTCCCTGAAGTCAGCAAAATCCCGCCACCGTGACTGCAAAGTCGTTCGCCGTCGCGGCAAAGTGTTCGTGATCTGCAAGAGCAACCCACGGTTTAAAGCGCGTCAGCGCTGAAGCTTCTGCGCGAACACCTTCCGCGAAAGTTCTGCGCCAAAGGGCCGCTTGATGCGGCCCTTTGCGTTTAGGTCTTACTGTTGACATCGTTGCATGGTCAGCGCCCTCAAGTTCTGACAAACTTTTACCTTCGCAAGTTAGGAGCATGACCATGAAGCGTTCGATGACCTTGATTGCTGTGTGCGCGCTGATGTGCGCCGCCTCCAGCCACGCGCAAGTCCGCGAAGACGTGTTGTTGATCGAGCGCGTCGAAGCGTCGACCGGCGTGGTCATGCCTAATCGCGGCCAACTGATGGCCCAGGTGGAAGCGCAGTTTGGCGCGCCGGTGCGCAAGCACGCGACGGTGGGTGGGGCCTCGGCCGTACAGCCGCCGATCACCCGTTGGGACTACGCGGATTTTTCCGTCTACTTCGAAAACAACCACGTGGTGAATTCGGTCGTGCGCAAGGCCAGCCCGCTGGAAACCGGTCCAAAGCCGGTCGGATGAGACTTTCGTCTGGTTGATGCAAGCCGCTTCCTTCGCCACCGCGACCACGCTTCTCGAATTCCAATGACCACCCAGTTCCGCTTTCCCGCCGAATGGGAGCCACAGTCCGCCGTTTTGCTCGCATGGCCGCACGTCGGCACCGATTGGGCGCCGCGGCTGGAAGCGGTCGAAGCGAGCTATGCTCTTTTGGTGGCGGCGATCGCCAGTCGTCAGTCGGTGCTGGTGGCTGTGGCTAACGCCGCAGTGCTTGCGAGGGCGACGGATTGCCTAACGGGTAGCAACGCAGATTTAGAGCGTTTGCGCTGGGTCGAAGTTGAATACGACGATACGTGGCTGCGTGATTCCGGGCCGATTTCACTCCGCGCTGCGGACGGGTCGCCGCAATTCAATTTGCTGGACTTCCGCTTTACCGGCTGGGGTGGGAAGTACGGCGCATCGCGCGACGATGCGCTCGCTACAGCCCTGTTTGAAGCTGGCGTATTTGCCAACAGCTCGCTTGAACGGGTCGATTTCGCGCTGGAAGGTGGGGCCGTCGAGACCGATGGCGCAGGCACCCTGTTGACGACATGGCGCTGTCTGCATGAACGTCACCCCCTGCTTGATCGCGCTGCCATCACCGCGCAACTGCAGGCGTCGCTGCGACAAACGCGAGTGCTGTGGCTGGACTACGGCTACTTGGAGGGCGACGACACCGATGCCCACATCGACACCCTCGCCCGCTTCGCTGATCCGCACACGCTGGTCTATCAAGGCTGCAGTGACCCCAGCGATCCGCACTTTGCCGAGCTGTCAGCCATGGCTGCAGAGTTGGCGACGCTGCGTGACGCACAGGGCCAACCCTATCGGTGTTTAGCCTTGCCATGGGCCCAGCCTATCCGCGATGGAGAGCGCCGGCTGGCTGCTTCCTACGCCAACTTTTTGATCATCAATGGTGCCGTGCTGATGCCTGCTTACGGTGATCCAGCAGACGCCAAAGCAGTGGAAGTATTGCAAGCCGCGTTCCCTGATCGAGAGATCGTAGCGATCCCGTGTCGATCATTGATTTGGCAGAACGGCAGCCTGCACTGCCTCACCATGCAACTACCCGCCGGCGCACTCGCATGAGCCACCGTCCTCAGCCTAGCGGCCACAAACTGCGGGTCGCGCTGGTCCAAGAAATCAATCATGGCGATGTCGCCGCCAATCAATCGGTTATCGCCGAGCGCGTCGCCGCCGCAGCTGCGTCTGGCGCAGGCTTGGTGCTTCTCCAGGAACTGCACAACGGCGCCTATTTTTGCCAGCATGAAAGCGTTGACGAGTTCGATCGCGCCGAACCGATTCCCGGTCCGAGCACCGAATTCTTGGGCGCACTTGCGCGCCAGCATTCGCTGGTGATCGTTGGCTCGCTGTTCGAGCGCCGCGCGCCGGGTTTGTTTCACAACACCGCGGTCGTTTTCGAAGCCGACGGCCGCTTGCTGGGCCGCTATCGAAAGATGCACATTCCTGACGACCCAGGCTTTCTGGAGAAGTTTTACTTCACGCCTGGCGATCTGGGATTCGAGCCAATCGACACCTCAGTCGGTCGGCTCGGCGTGCTCGTATGCTGGGACCAGTGGTATCCAGAAGCTGCACGTTTGATGGCGCTGGCTGGAGCACAACTTCTGTTGTATCCCACTGCCATCGGCTGGGATCGTGCCGATAGCGAAGCGGAGCAAACGCGCCAGCGCGATGCGTGGATCATCAGTCAACGCGCGCATGCGGTGGCCAATGGAATTCCAGTGTTGAGCGTCAATCGCTGCGGCTTTGAGCATGCCCCAAGCGGTAACGGTGGCATCCAGTTTTGGGGTTCGAGTTTTATCGCTGGGCCGCAGGGCGAGTTCATCGCTCAAGCAAGCGTTAGCGAGCCCGAATTGCTGGTCGCTGACGTAGACCTCGCGCGCTCCGATGCTGTTCGACGCATCTGGCCGTTTCTTCGTGATCGGCGCATTGACGCCTATGCCGACCTGCTCAGGCGCTATCGCGACTGATTCACTGTCTTGCGCCTATGCTGCCGCGTGAACGGGGCTGAAGCCGTTCTGTCGTCCA
>JANNWF010000280.1:0-1688 GCA_031408455.1 Pseudoxanthomonas sp.
GCGCGGGCGCTTGGCGTCAGCGAGCCAACGGTCCGCCGCTATCTCGATCTGCTCAGCGATGCCTTCATGGTCCGTCAGTTGCAGCCGTGGCATGCGAATCTGAAAAAGCGCCAGGTGAAAGCGCCCAAGGTCTATGTGCGCGACAGTGGCTTGCTGCATCAGTTGCTGGGCATCGGCACCGCCAAGGAACTGCTGCACCATCCCAAGCTCGGCGCATCGTGGGAAGGTTTCGTCATCGAGCAGGTGCTGGCGCATGAGCCGCACGACGAGGCGTTTTTCTGGGCGACGCATCAGGGGGCCGAGATCGACTTGGTACTGCGTCGTGGCAACGAACTGTTGGGCGTGGAGTGCAAACGTTCGGATGCACCCGGCATGACGCCGTCGATCCGCATTGCCTTGGACGACCTGAAGCTGGCGCGCGTGGCGGTGGTGTATCCAGGATTCAAACGCTTCCCGTTGGCGGACCGGGTCGAGGCGGTGCCGCTAGCGCATTTGGCCAAAGGCAAGCCGATCTTCGGCGGGACTTGACCCCGAGCAGTGCTCGTTCGCCTTCGGAGAGCGTTGCTTTCCTCGTAGTGAATCTGTCTCCATGGATTTGGGTATGGGGTGCGGCCTTGATCGTTGCCGTCTATTGCCGCCATTGCGTCCCTGCGAGGGAAACCCATCGTCGCACGACCCTTCGCTCCACTTCGGCATCCACGCTCCATGACCAAGCTGACCCTCTCCCAACTCGCCAATCTGCTGTTCCGCGCCTGCGACGACCTGCGCGGCAGCATGGATGCGTCGGAGTACAAAGAGTACATCTTCGGCATGCTGTTCCTGAAACGGCTGTCGGACCTCTTCGATCAAGAACAGGAAGCCAAGGCCACGGAGCTGAAGGCCAAGGGCATGTCGCCGGCCAAGATCACGGCACTGCTCGAAAACCCGGATCAGTACACCTTCTTCGTGCCACCGGTGGCGCGTTGGTCAGCGATCCGCCATCTGAAAACCGGCGTCGGCACGGCCCTGAACAAGGCGCTGGAAGCGCTCGAAGACGCCAACGTCAATTCCTTGGAGCACGTGCTCAAGGGTGACCACATCAACTTCAACAAGAAGATCGGCAAGAACGCCCTTGATGATGATGTGTTGTCCAACTTCATCCAGAACTTCGAAAAGATCCCGCTGCGTGATGAGAACTTCGAGTTCCCCGACTTGCTCGGCGCGGCATACGAATACCTGATCAAGTATTTCGCCGACTCGGCCGGAAAGAAGGCGGGCGAGTTTTACACGCCAGCAGAAGTCGTGCGCGCCCTGGTGGAGATCACCGACCCCAAGCCGGGCATGACCGTCTACGATCCCACCTGCGGCTCAGGCGGCATGTTGATCCAGACGCGCGACTATATCCGCGAATGTGGCGGTGATCCGCGCGACCTGTCGCTCTACGGCCAGGAGAGCATGGGAACCACCTGGTCGATCTGCAAAATGAACATGCTGCTGCACGGCATCGCTCACGCCGATATCCGGCAGGAAGACACGCTCCGCCGGCCGCAGCACAAGGCGGAGAGCAACGAACTCAAACGCTATGACCGGGTGCTGGCCAATCCGCCCTTCAGTCAGAACTACCTCAAGAAGGACATCGAATACCCAGGGCGCTTCCCGGTGTGGATGCCGGAAAAAGGCAAGAAGGCCGACCTGATGTTCGTCCAGCA
>JANNWF010000281.1:0-5383 GCA_031408455.1 Pseudoxanthomonas sp.
TGAGCAATTCCTCAAGCTCGGTCGGCCCGAATCCTGTCGTCCGAGCGCTCGCGGCCAACGCCTGCAGGCTGGTCAAATACCCGATTGGCGCATCCAGCCAGACGTAAAAGTACTTGCCCGGCGCACCGGGGATCTCGAAACCGAAGTAGGGTGCGTCGCGCGAGATGTCCCAGTCGCGCAGGCCGCCGTCGGAGTCCAGCCACTCGCGCAACTTGGCTTTCACGCCTGCATGCGCCACGTCGCCGGCCAGCCATGTGCTCAACAGATCCGAGAAGTCGGCCAGACGAAAGAAGTAGTGCTCCGATTCACGCAGCTCCGGAGTGGCGCCTGACACCACCGAGCGCGGGTTTTTCAGCTCGGTGGGCGAGTAGGTCGCACCGCAGTTCTCGCAATTGTCGCCGTATTGGTCGGCGGTGCCGCAGCTGGGGCATTCGCCGCGAATGTAGCGGTCGGGCAGAAACATCGCCTTGAACGGATCGTAATACTGCTCGACCGGACGGCTGGCGATGTGCCCGCCAGCCACCAGCGCCGCGTAGATGCGCTCGGTCAGATCACGGTTGCGCGGCGAATGGGTGGAGTCGTACCAGTCGAAATCCACCGCGAAGGCGGCAAAGTCGCGCTCGTGCGCGGCTTGCACGTCGGCAATGTACTGCTCAGGCGTGACGCCGGCCTTTTCCGCGCCCAGCATGATCGGCGTGCCGTGGGTGTCGTCGGCGCAGACAAAATGTGCGGTGCGCCCGGCCATCCGCTGCGCGCGCACCCAGATATCACCATGGATATAGCCCACCAGATGGCCAAGATGCAGTTGGCCATTGGCGTAAGGCAGGGCGCAGGTGACTAAAAGCGGGGCAGAAGACATTGCGTGCGGATCAGTGATTGGGCGGCCAATTATCCACTAGCCATCCCATTAGCGATCCCGTTAGCCGCAGCACGCGCCGGACGGGCGACAATAGGGGTCGATTCTCACTCGCTGCCGGAGCCTCCTTGGCCATCGAAGACACTGCAAACGCTGCACTTACCGTCACCGTTCGCCAAGCTTTGGCCGCGTTGACTGATCCCAATACCGACAAGGATCTGCTCGCTGCGGGCAGTTTAAAGTCGGTGCGACGCGAGGGCGATATGCTTCGCGTCAGCCTGCAGATGGGTTATCCGCTGGCCGGATGGCGCGACGCGCTGATCGCTGACATGCGGCGCGCGGTGGCTGCCGCATCGGCCTTGCCGGCCGAGCGCGTCATCATCGATCTGACCAGCAAGGTCAGCGCACATGAGGTTCAGAAAGGCCTGAGCCCGCTGCCCGGCGTCAAGAATGTCATCGCGGTGGCCTCGGGCAAGGGCGGCGTCGGCAAATCGACCACGGCCGTCAATCTCGCCTTGGCTCTGCAGGCCGAAGGCGCGCGCGTTGGTATCTTGGATGCCGACATTTACGGCCCCAGCGTGCCGCGCATGTTGGGTTTATCCGGCAAACCGGATAGTCCGGATGGCCAGCACATCGCACCCAAGCTCGGCCACGGCCTGCAGGCCATGTCGATTGGCCTGCTGATCGATGAAGAAACGCCAATGATCTGGCGCGGGCCGATGGTTACCCAGGCCTTGCAGCAGATGCTGTCTGAAACCCTATGGGACACGCTGGATTACCTGATCATCGATCTGCCGCCCGGCACCGGCGACATCCAACTCACGCTGTGCCAGAAGGTGCCGGTGTCCGGCGCGATCATCGTGACTACGCCGCAGGACATCGCCCTGCTGGATGCCCGCCGCGCGCTGAAAATGTTCGAGAAGGTGGAAGTGCCGGTGCTGGGCATCGTTGAGAACATGGCCATCCATGTGTGCTCGCAATGCCACCACGCCGAGCACATTTTTGGCAGCGGCGGCGGCGAGCGCATGGCGCTGCAGTATGGTGTGCCCTTGCTGGGTTCGTTGCCGCTGGAACTCTCCATCCGTGAGCAAGCCGATGGCGGATTTCCGACCGTCGTCAGCCATCCCGATTCGACCGCGACCTTGGCCTATCGAACGATTGCCCGCAGCATGGCCGCGCGCCTGGCGCTGCGCTCGCGCAACAAGTCGTTCGGGCTGCCTGAGATCGTGATGCAGAACACGTGAGAATCAGTTCCAGTTTTCAGTTCCAGTTCCAGAAAAGCCGTTGAGACAAGACGTGGAGCACGACGCTCTTTTGGCACTGGACCTGCTTCATTCACTTTTTTCTCGGACCCCACAATGAGTATCAAATGTGATCGCTGGATTCGGCGGATGGCGGAGCAAAGCGCCATGATCGAGCCGTTCGAACTGGGTCAAATCAAACAGGGAAGCGACGGTCAACGCATCGTTTCCTATGGCACGTCCAGCTACGGCTACGACGTGCGCTGTGCGCGTGAGTTCAAGATATTCACCAATATCAATTCAACCATCGTCGACCCCAAAGCATTCGATCCTTCGAGCTTCGTCGACGTGGTGTCGGATGTCTGCATCATTCCGCCGAACAGCTTTGCACTGGCGCGCACCGTCGAGTACTTCCGTATTCCACGCTCGACCTTGGTGATATGCCTAGGCAAGAGCACCTATGCGCGCTGCGGCATCATCGTCAACGTGACGCCGCTTGAACCGGAATGGGAAGGTCACGTGACCTTGGAGTTCTCCAACACCACGCCGCTGCCGGCGAAGATTTACGCCAATGAAGGCGTCGCCCAGATGCTGTTTTTTGAATCTGACGAAACATGCGAAACCAGCTACCGCGACCGTGGTGGCAAGTATCAGGGGCAGGTGGGAGTGACGTTGCCGCGCACCTGATTGTTCCCAACAAGGTATTGGTCGAAAGACATAGGGTGTTGTGCCCTTCTCCCTCCGGGAGAAGGACATTCCCGCCCCTCAGGCCGTCGCGTGAACCTTGATCAACACTCGCTTCCCGCAGCGAAATGCACATCGTCGCCAGGCTTCAAGCACTCCTCAATCGCGTGGCGCAGCGCATCCATCACCAAGGTCGCCGCCATGCTCGGCGCGCCGGGTTTTTCGGCGGCTTGTTCGGGGCCATAGGGAATGTGGATGAAGCCGCCAGGCGTATGCGGTGGCAATCGCCGCAATAGGCCGTAGAACACTTGGTTGCAGACGAAATTGCCGGCGCTGTTGGAAATTTCAGCCGGAAAGCCGGCGTTCCGCAGCGCCGCGTACATGCGTTTGATCGGTAACGTGGAGAACAGCGCGGCAGGACCATTAGCTTCGATGGGTTGGTCAATGGGCTGTTGACCCTCGTTGTCGGCAATGCGTGCATCGATCAAATTCAGCGCGACGCGCTCGATGGATATGCGGCAGCGGCTATTGGCTTGACCCACCGCAATCACTAACGCGGGCCGATGACAATCAATCGCAGTGAACAGGCGCGGCAGCGCGCCACAGAAAGTCACCGGCAGACAGACGCTGATAACCCGATGACCGCCAATGATTTCATCGTTGAGCCCGCGCGCGGCATCCCACGAGGAATTGCGGTGGTCACCCTCGAAGGGCTCGAAGCCTGAGAGTAAGACGGTTGGCAGGGAATGTATCGGCAAAGTCATCATCATCGCTCCCAAAGAAGGCAAAGCAGCCGAGCAAGCTCGGCTCTACAACGGCCGGAGCAGCGCTCGCCTGCTTTGGTAGAGCGGAGCTTGCTCCGCTGCACTTGCTCAAACTCTGAAGATGATGAAGTACATCAGGAGGATATTGCACGCCAGCAGCGGCAACGCCGTGCCGATTTGCGCCCGAATCACCGCGTTGGGGTCGCGCAGTTCCAGCAGCGCCGCCGGCACGATATTGAAGTTGGCCGCCATCGGTGTCATCAGCGTGCCGCAATAGCCCGACAACATGCCAATCGCCGCCATCGAAGCGGCGTCGGCACCATGCAAAGTGACCAGCAGCGGCAAGCCGATGCCTGCCGTCATTACCGGAAATGCGGCAAACGCATTGCCCATGATCATGGTGAATCCGGCCATTCCCAAGGCGTAGGCGAGCACCACCGCGAACCGGTTGTCGATGGGAATCGCGCGGGTAACAAGATCGGCCACTGCTGTGCCGACACCGCTCGCGGCAAATACGCTGCCCAATGCAGCCAGTAGCAACGGCAGCAGCGCGGCCCAGCCGATGGCGTCAAGCAAACGGCGCGATTGTTCAACTGCCGAGCCCAGCGACTGTCGGGTCAGCAAGCAAGCAGCCACAACCGCCACGGCGCAGGCCACACCGAGCGCGACGATGGTGGGTTGCTCGACGCCTAGCAGGCGCAGGCCGGCGATCTCGACATCCTTCAGCACGACCGCCAACAGCATGGTGACCAACGGAATCAGCAAAGCGGGCCAGAACAATCGGTTGCCCAAGCGCTTTGCCTCGACACGCTTCTCCTCAACGTCGGATTGCTCGTAGCGACCCATGCGTAGGCCGCCGAATCCAGCGATCGCGGCCAGTGCCACCGCCAGCACTCCCATCCACAGTGCTGGCAGTCGCTCACCGATCAGGAACGCGACCGCCAACAAACCCCAGAACAACGCGGTGGTGAATCGACGCGGGTTGTGTAAATCGTGCACGGCCCGCCACGTGATCCAGCTGAAGTAGCCGCCGGCCAGCCAATAGATCAACTGCAAAGTAATCATGCGGGAGGTGCCGCCGCTGGCGGCTTCGTGGTCGACGAGGCAATGGTTTCGCGCAGCAACCGCTGCTCGAACCGCACGATTCGCAGGCTATGGATGCAGAACGCGCACAGCGCGGTCGGAATGCCCCAGAGCGCGATCTGCAATGGATCCAAGGCTATGCCCTGATCGGCGAAGAAGCCCTGCATCAACAGCACCGCGCCGAACGCGATGAAGATGTCCTCGCCGAAGAATAGGCCGACGTTGTCGGTGCCGGCGCACAAGGCGCGCAGACGTTGGCGTTGTTCGTCGCTAAGCTCGCCATTGATCTCAGCAGCGCCTTCGGCCATCGGTGCCAACAACGGCCTTACCGTTTGCGGATGGCCGCCCAAGCTGGTCAGGCCCAATGCCGCTGCGATTTGGCGCAGCGCCAGATACGCGATCAACAAGCGGCCGACGGTGGCGCCCCGCAGGCGGGTGATGAAGGCTTGCGCGTGTTCTTTCAGGCCATGCCGCTCGAGCAAGCCAATGACCGGCAAGGTCAGCAACACCAAGGCCAAATAGCGTTGCCGGGTGAAGGCTTCGCCGAACAATTCGAGTACCACCAGCATCGATTTGCCGGCGACCAGGCCTGTCACCAATCCTGCGCTCACCACCACCAAGGCTGGATTTAGACGCAAGGCGAATCCAACGACCACCCAGAGCACACCCAGCAGTGGCCAGTAGTCGACGGCAGTGCTCATCGAATGCTTCGCGCTGGTGTTTGTACGGCAACGCCCATTTGTTCAAGCAAGGCG
>JANNWF010000282.1:0-1642 GCA_031408455.1 Pseudoxanthomonas sp.
ATTCGCCGAGGTCGAGCTACCGACCACAAACACCGCCGCATCATCAGCAACCGCCATATCGAAAATGCGGTCATCGCCAGCACCGCCTAGATACGTTGAGTACACAATTGAATTGCCAGGGACGCTAAACTTGGTCATGAAACCGTCCATCGCACCGGCAAGTGCTGCCTGGAACGGAGTTTGCGTCGGAAAGTTGGGAGCGCTGGTATTGCCGGCGATGTAGGCGTTATCGGCTGGATCGACGGCAACGGCGGTGCCTTCCTCAAAGCCGTTGCTGCCCCAGTACGTCGAGAATTCGATGGCATTGCCAGCCGAGGTTAGTTTGGTCAGGAAAGCGTCGGTTCCGCCCACTTGGGCTGCGATGGTCGGCGTGACCACCGGATAGTCGATCGAGGTGGTGGAGCCGGTGATATAAATCGTGCCCGCGCCGCTGACCGCGATGTCGTTAGCGACTTCGGTACCAACACCACCGATATAGGTGGAATAGGTAAGCGCATTGCCAGCCAGGCTCATCTTGGTTACAAACAGATCCTGCCCGCCGCCATTGGTCGAGCTTGGCAAGCCCTGGATCGGGAAGTTGATCGAACTAGTCATGCCAGCAACGTAGGCATCACCGGTCGCGCCGACGACTAAGGAGGTGGCCTGGTCCAAGCCACTGCCGCCCAAATAGGTCGAATAGACCAGGACCGGGTCGATTACCAGCGTGCGGGCGTGATCATAGTCGCCAACCTCAAAGTGCACTTGACTGCCGCGCACGGCATAGCCGCCGGCTACCAGCGTCAGGCCCTTAGGCCCCTCTTGATAGATCACCGGCGCCTTCTGGCGCAGTTCCCCCTCGGCCAATGCAATGACCAGTTCACCAGCCGGATTGACCTTCAGGCCTTTGGCACCCTGAAAGTTCAAACGTATTGCGGCCGGGTCAGCGCCCGGTTCAACAACGAAGTCATACTCGATGGCACCTGCGCTGCCGTAATACACCAGATCGATGCCCGGATAGATCTGGCTATAGCGCACCTTGGCAAACGACACAATGTCGGTATGCCAGTGAGCCGGATCATTGCCAATAAAGTAATTGCTTATGCCCGGCAGCGGTTGCAGCCCGATAATACTGGGATTCGCAGATGCGCCGATAAAGCCCATACGCACAACTTCAGCGTCCTTCGGCGGCACAGTATCCTGCGCCGTGGACTGGCGCTGCGCGAGCATGATCACGGACTCGACAGGCGTCAAGAACAGTGTGTAGCCCTTGCCGCGCGCCAAAAACTGGACGCGCGAATCGGCTTGGCCAACATTGGGCTCGAAGCGCATCGGCAGCGCCGCGTACTGCGTCGCAACACCGCTCTCGGCAGCTGTCGTGCCAGCCTCCGAGTTGGCGACAGTTGATGGTCGCGACGCTGCAAGCAGCGCGGTACTGGCGAGAGCGCCGAACAGCAGCGCGCCGGTCTTGGTTGAAAAGTGGGTGTATTTCATCTGCTAGGCCTTGGTGGCGACTGGAAGCGCCTATCTTTCCTCCTATCGGTGCGCTTGCTCTGTGCTGTAGCGCGCCCACCAGGTCGCTATCGGCGCATTCGTCAAATGCCGTTGAAATGCGAGTCCCGGGCGCGGCGTTTCTCGTTGAGCACGCGCTCATCTTGCGCGCTGG
>JANNWF010000283.1:0-19978 GCA_031408455.1 Pseudoxanthomonas sp.
TTTGCGCCTTGGTCTTTTCTCACTTCATGCAGCTGATTCGCAACTTTTCCATCATCGCCCACGTTGACCACGGCAAGTCGACCTTGGCGGACCGCATCATCCAAATCTGCGGCGGCTTGCAAGCGCGCGAAATGGACGCGCAAGTTCTTGATTCCAATCCTATCGAGCGCGAGCGAGGGATCACGATCAAGGCCCAGTCGGTGTCCCTGCCGTACGTGGCAGATGACGGCCAGACCTACCAGCTCAACTTCATCGACACCCCCGGCCATGTCGACTTCAGCTACGAAGTAAGTCGCTCGCTGGCGGCATGCGAAGGCGCGCTGCTCGTGGTCGATGCGGCACAAGGCGTAGAAGCGCAATCGGTGGCGAACTGCTACACCGCGGTCGAGATGGGACTGGAAGTGGTGCCGGTGTTGAACAAGATCGACTTGCCGACTGCCGATTGCGAGAAGGTCAAGAAAGAGATCGAAGCGGTGATCGGCATCGACGCCGAGCACGCCATCGAAGTCAGCGCGAAGACGGGTCTCAACGTGCGTGCCGTGCTCGAAGCCATCGTGGCGCGAATCCCTCCGCCGACACCGCGTGGCAGTGATCAGCTGCAGGCCTTGATCATCGATTCGTGGTTTGACAACTATTTGGGTGTGGTCTCGCTGGTGCGGGTGATGCAGGGCGAGATCAAGGCTGGTGACAAGATCAAGGTGATGACCACCGGTCGCGTGCATCAAATCGACCAGGTTGGTGTGTTTACGCCCAAGCGCAAGGTCACTGGCCGCTTGGGGTCGGGCGAGGTGGGCTGGGTCACGGCGTCAATCAAAGATGTGCACGGCGCACCGGTGGGCGACACCCTGACCTTGGCCAACAATCCTGCGCTGGAGCCCTTGCCGGGCTTTCAGGAAATGCAGCCGCGCGTGTTTGCTGGCTTGTTTCCCGTCGATGCCGACGACTATCCAAGCCTTCGCGAAGCCTTGGAGAAGCTCAAGCTCAACGACGCGGCGATGCGCTTCGAGCCGGAGTCATCCGAAGCGATGGGGTTCGGTTTTCGATGCGGGTTTCTTGGCATGTTGCACATGGAGATTGTGCAGGAGCGACTTGAGCGCGAGTACGACCTCAATCTGATCACTACCGCGCCAACGGTGATCTACGAAATTCTCACTAGCGACAACCAAACGCTGGCGCTGGATAACCCTGCCAAGCTGCCGCCCAGCCCGAAAGTGCTAGAGATTCGCGAGCCGATCATCCTCGCCAACATTCTCACGCCGCCCGACTACGTCGGCAACATCATCAAGTTGTGCGAAGAAAAGCGCGGCTCGCAGACCGGAATTCAATACTTGGGTAGCCAAGTACAGATTTCCTATGAACTGCCAATGGCCGAAGTAGTATTGGATTTCTTCGATAAGCTAAAGTCAGCGAGCCGCGGCTACGCATCGCTTGACTACCATTTTGTGCGTTTCGAGCCGGGCCCGTTTGTACGGCTTGATCTGTTGATCAATGGGGATCGTGTTGACGCACTGTCGACGATCATCCACCGCGCTGCAGCAGATCGACGCGGCCGTGATGTCTGCGAAAAGATGCGCGAGCTGATCCCACGGCAAATGTTCGACGTCGCCATTCAATCGGCGGTGGGTGCGCAGATCATTGCGCGCTCCACGGTCAAAGCCTTGCGCAAGAACGTGCTTGCCAAGTGTTACGGCGGCGACGTGTCGCGTAAGCGCAAGTTGCTGGAAAAGCAGAAGGCCGGCAAAAAGCGCATGAAACAAGTCGGTCGAGTCGAGATCCCGCAAGAGGCCTTTCTCGCGGTGTTGCAGGTCGACTCCAAGTGAGCCCCTACAAGTTGCGGGCACGCACATCTCGATGGGTCTGCTTGCTTACTCCGTTGGACCCACCCACCCACCCACATGCAGGACTTTGGGCATGAGCGTCGACTTCGCAGCGTTACTCGTGGCCCTGTCCGCCTTGACCGGCGGAATCTGGTTGTTTGACGCATTGTTTTTTGCCAAGGCAAGAGCCGCAAAACAAGCAACCGCAACCGCAGTGGTTTCCGACGACAGCCGTAGCGAGCCATTGATCGTCGAGTACGCGAAGTCGTTCTTTCCGGTGATCTTCATCGTTTTGATCATTCGCTCGTTCATCGCGGAACCCTTTCGCATTCCATCGAGCTCGATGATGCCGACGCTGCTGACAGGCGACTTTATCCTCGTCAACAAATTCACCTACGGGCTCAAACTACCCGTGCTGGACTTCAAGTTCATTGAAATTGGTGAGCCCAAGCGCGGCGATGTGGTGGTGTTCCGGTATCCGAAGGATCCATCCCAGGACTACATCAAGCGTGTCGTTGGATTGCCAGGCGATGTCGTCACGTATCGCGGCAAGCGCTTGTTCGTCAATGGCGTTGAAGTTGTCGCAAGCACGCTTGGTCGCTATCTGGGCGTCGGCAGCGGCCGCGAGATGACCGGTAGCGAGCTGAAAACCGAGCGGCTGGGCGATATCGAGCATCAACTCCTGATCCGTCCCAACGCGTTTTTTGGCGGTGCCGGTGAGGGCGAATGGACCGTTCCAGCTGGTCACTACTTTGCAATGGGCGACAATCGCGACAACAGCGAAGACAGCCGCTTCTGGGGCTTTGTTCCGGAACGCAACTTGGTCGGTCGAGCGTTTCTGATTTGGATGAACTGGGATGACGGCATAGATTTCGGCCGGCTCGGAACCGTCATACACTAGCGCACGACGCGCGAGTCGCGCGAACACTGGCATGGAGGGGTTTTGTATGCGCAGCAAGAAAAATCAGCGTGGCATCACATTGATGGGCTTCATGATGGTGCTGTCGGTGCTGGGGTTCTTTATTTTTCTGGGACTTAGGCTGTTTCCGGCTTACAGCGAGTTCAACAGTGTCAAGAGCGACATGGAAGGACTGAAGGCTCAGCCGAATGCGGCGTCACTTTCCCCCGCTCGCGTGCTTGATTTTCTTTACCGCCGGTTTGACATCTCTTATGTCTCAACGGTCAAGCCTGAGCACATCTTTTTCGACAAAAAGAACGGCTACAACGTCACCATCCGTTACGAATATCGCAAGCCGTTGATGGGCAACCTCGACTATGTTGCCAAGTTTGAGCACACCGTCAATCTTGCGAAGTAGTGGTGTGGGCGAGGCTGCACTGGGTCATTTCTTTGCCGATCCACAATTGTTGGAGCGCGCCTTGACTCACCGCAGCGTCGGCGGGCGTAACAACGAGCGGCTGGAGTTTCTTGGGGACGCGGTACTGAATTGCTTGGCGGCCGAGTTGCTTTATCAGCGCTGGCCACGCGCCGATGAGGGCGATCTCACCCGTGGCCGAGCCGCGTTGGTGCGAGAGTCCTCACTTGCAGCAGTCGCCCGCTCGCTGGGTTTGGGCGACCGCATCTTACTGGGGCCGGGTGAGTTGAAAAGTGGCGGTCATCGCCGCGATTCGATTCTGGCTGATGCGTTGGAAGCTGTGCTGGGCGCGATCTATCTAGATGCGGGATTGCCGGCCTGCCGGGAGCGCGTGCTGGACTGGTTTGGGTCCGCCATTGACGGCTTACACGCTGGCAGCGTCCGCAAGGACTCCAAAACGCTGCTTCAGGAGTGGATGCAGGCGCGTCAACACGGCTTACCCGAGTACCAGTTGATCGACGCCAATGGCGAAGAGCACGCTCGTGTTTTTCGCTGCAGCTGTCGCGTTGCCGAATTGAATCTTATTGGTGAAGGCGAAGGCGTCTCGCGGCGTCTCGCCGAGCAAGCCGCTGCTGCCAATGTATTGCGCGAGATCGAGGCCAAAGCATGAGCAGCACCCCAGCGATAGCGAAGCGATGCGGTACCGTGGCGGTCATTGGCCGCCCGAATGTTGGCAAGTCCACCCTGGTCAATGGCCTAGTGGGATTCCGCGTGAGCATAGTCTCGCCGCGACCGCAGACCACCCGGCATCGAATTCTTGGTATCGCCACCGTTGAGGGTGGACAGATCGTCTATGCCGACACGCCTGGCCTGCACGCGGCCGGCAAGCGCGCGATGAATCGCTACATGAATCGTGCAGCGACCGGCGCGATCGAGGGCGTTGATGTCGGCATGCTGGTGATCGAGGCCGGTCAATGGCGTGAGGATGACGAGCGCGCCTATGCGGCCCTGGTTGCCAGTGGCGTGCCGAAGGTCCTCGTGTTGAATAAAGTCGATACGATCAAGGACAAAAGCAGCTTGTTGCCGTTCATCGCCAAGGTCAGCGAGGGGCGCGGGTTTGTAGAAATATTTCCGGTGTCGGCGCGCAAGGGTCAGGGCTTGGAAGATCTGCAGCGCGCCTTGTTGCGCCTGCTTCCGGAGGGCGAACCACAGTATGCCGACGATGAAGTGACCGACCGTAGCGAACGGTTTATGGTCGCCGAACTCATTCGCGAGCAATTGATGCGGCAACTTGGTGACGAGCTTCCCTATGTCAGTACGGTTGAGATCAGCGAGTTCAAGGAAGATGGTCGTTTGCTGCGCATCAGCGCTGTCGTTTGGGTCGAGCGCGAAGGGCAGAAAGCCATCGTGGTGGGTGCTGGCGGCACCCAAATGCGTGCCATAGGCCAATCAGCGCGCCTCGCCATCGAAAAGTTGCTTGATCGTAAAGTCTTCCTCGAACTGTGGTGCAAAGTGCGCGACAGTTGGTCGGACGATGAGGCGCAGCTGCGCCGGTTTGGTTACGAAGGCTGATTGCTCGCGCTCGACAGCGAGTTTGCCCACAGCTAACGAGCGCGCACGCGGGTTTTTGGCTACGCCAGTGGCGAACGATTCAAGTCAATGAAGTCATCTGCAGACGCCGTCGACGCAGCACAACCTGCGTGGATTCTGCATACCCGTGCTTACCGCGAAACGAGCCTGCTGGTGGAAGCGTTTTGTCTGCAACATGGGCGCGTGGGTTTCATTGCACGTGGCGTGCGCAGCCCGCGCTCGCAACCGTTGCGAGCCGCATTGCAACCTCTGCAAGCCCTGTTGCTGACGCTGCGCGGGCGTGGTGAACTGCTGCAATTGGCCAGCGCCGAAACGCATGACGTGGCGGTCGCGCTGCGCGGTCGGCCATTGCTTTCGGCGTTTTACGTCAACGAATTACTTCTTGCATTGCTGCCAAGACAGCAGCCGCAGCCGGCGCTGTTTTGGCGCTATGGCCAGTGCATCAATGCACTCGCCGACGAGGCCAATCTGGGCTGGACGCTGCGCTGCTTCGAGCGCGATCTGATCGCCGCACTAGGCTATGCCATGCGGCTCGATGTGGATGCCGTCGGCAAAGTGATCGACCCCACTGTCAGCTACCGATTTGACCCTGATCGCGGCGCGATCGCGGTTCGGCGCGACAGCCCCGAATCCATTTCTGGGGAAGCGGTGCTCGCCTTGGCGAACGAGGCGCCGCCAAGCGTAGCGCTGCAAGCAGAGCTGCGTGCGCTGATGCGACGGGTAATCCGTTGGCGGCTAGGTGGTCGCGAGCTGCGTTCCTGGAGAATTTTGACAGAGCTTCAATTAGTATCGTCGGCCGATTGAATGACGCGTTCGCAGGCGGCCATGAGGGCGCTGACGACGGCCGCATCAGGCGTGTGATGGGTTGCCAGTAGCGCACTGACCTGTTTGGCGGCCAGACCCAGCTGTGCGGCACCACAGAATCCGCAGGCAGCGCGAAGGCGATGCAGTTCCGCCGCTGCCGTATCCATGTCATGGATTGCAAACGCGCTTGCCAACCGCTGCTTCTGAGCGGGTAATTCGGCCAACAGTAAGCCGCGCAACGCGACCACGGTGGCGCGTATGCCACCGGTCATCGCCAATGCCGCCGGCTCGTCCCACAGCTCGGTTGTTGCTATCGCAACGGTGGATGCTGCTATTCCATGCGCAGCAGACTCGACTACAGCCAACAGCGCCTCGGCGGCAATTGGCTTCATCAGTACATCGGTAAATCCGGCGGCAAGCAAGTTGGCGCGGCGATGGTGATCGATGTCGGCGCTCAACAGGATGGCTCGCGAGTCGGCGCTGGCTGAGAGCTTGCTGAGGTCGGCGGAACTTGCCCGTAATTCGGCAAGCAATTGATCGCCGCGTAGTCCGGGTACATTCAGATCCAACAGCAACAGGTCGTAGCGCAGCTGTTGCGCCTGTGCCAATGCCTCCCTGCCATCGCCCAGTGCGCACACGTGATGACCCGCAGCAGCCAGAACTTCAGTCAGAAACGTCCGGCTGACTGAATCATCTTCGAGCACGAGCAGTTTCACCGGCGCACCTCGATCAAGTCCACGACTATGCTTTGCAGCATGCGTTGGCCATCACCCTCCAGCAAGCGGGATTCGTGGATCGCCACTTTGATCCGCATGGTTAGCCGCCGGTGGTGGTTGGCGAGCTTGCTTTTGTTGCCACTGGCAGCAGGGGCGGAACGTCTGAGTTTGCGCGTCGAGCGACTGAGTCGCGGTGACATTGAGGCAAACAACGTTCAGCTCAGCGTGAATTGGCCAGCAGACGCGCCCGCCGGTGAGATTGAGTTCAAGGCGGGTCAGTTGCGCCTGATCGATTCGAACCTGCGACTCGAAGGGCTGCGCTGGCGCTGCGATCTGCAGCGCGATGACGAAGGCTGGCTTTGCGTCGGGCCCATTGCCGCCAAGGGCATGGCAACGGGACAACTGCGAGTCGCCATCGATGATGGGGGCGTGCGGGGCGAGTTTTCGCATGGCAAAGCCGACCTGAGCGTGACTGCGTCAACGGTTGCTGCGGAGTCGTTGCTGATTGCCATCCGCAAGCTGCCGATGGATTGGTTGCAGCCATTGTTGGGACTTGCCTGGCCGCAGGCGCGTTTCACCACAGGCAGCTTGGATGCACGCTTGGCACGGGCCAAGCATCCGACGGCGCAGGAATTGGCGGGAACGCTGTCGGTCACCGACATGGGCTTGGATACCGAGGATGGTCGCTGGGCGGCGGCGTCCATCCAAGCCGGGGGCTCGCTGCGCGCGTCGTTCGCCGATGAAACCGAGATCGCGCTCGCGCTCACCCTGAGCGGAGGCGAAGTGCTGGCCGGCCCAGCCTATGTCTTGTTGCCAAGCACGCCCATTCAACTCGACATTTCCGGCCGTCAGCATGCGGCTGGCGCTTGGACTATCCCGCAGTTGCGTGTCGTTGATGGCAAGGTGTTGGATTTAGACGCCAGCGCGAGCATCGACCCTGACGCGGCCAACGGTTTCGGCAGCTACACGCTTGCGGTCAGTAGCGAGCAGTTGGACGTTGGCGTGGATCGCTATGCGCGCAGCCTGCTGGCGAGTCTAGGATTGCCCAATGCAGTCGCCAGTGGAGGGCTGGCGCTGAACTTGGACGTCAACTCACGTGGTGACAGCAACACCTGGCTGAAGTTTGACAAGCTCGATTTCGCGAGCGGTGATGGTCGACTGCGATTGGACGGTTTGGCAGGCGAAGCACGCTTTGGCAGCGGCAGTGAGACTCAAGTCAGCCAGTTCGCCTGGACTAGCGCCGAACTGCTCGGCATTCCGCTGGGTGCCGCGCAAGTCAATCTGCGCAGCCGCGCATCCGAACTAGAACTCACTCAGCCGGTGCAAGTGAGCGTGCTGGACGGTAGCTTGACCCTCAATCATGCGCGCTGGTCGCCTGCTGATCCGCTTTCGAAATTGGATGTGGGCCTGCAACTGCAGGCCTTGGATATGGCAAAACTGAGCGCGCAGTTTGGTTGGCCTGCGTTTAGTGGTCGCCTCAGCGGTCAAATTCCCAGTGCGCGGTATTCAGACGGTCGGCTGGACTTCGCCGGCGGCCTGCAGGCGGATGTGTTCTATGGCCGGGTGCGCATTGACGCGCTCGTGCTGGAGCGGCCGTTCGGTACGGCGCCGACCATGAGCGCTAACGTGATCTTGCGAGACCTCGATCTGCAGCCGCTCACTACCGCCTTCGGATTCGGTGAAATCAGTGGCCGTTTGGACGGCGATATTGCTGGATTGCGCTTACTTGATTGGCAGCCAGTGGCGTTCGACGCGCACTTTGCGACCGTCACGCGCAAAGGCGTCAATCGACGCATCAGCCAACGTGCGGTCAACGATCTTTCACGCGTTGGCGGTGGCGGCTTGGTCGCTGGCTTGCAGAGCACGGCGTTGCGCGTGTTCGACAGCTTTGGATACCGTCGGATCGGCATCGGCTGTCGGCTTGCCAACAATACCTGCACCATGAGCGGCATCGAAGGCGCACCCGGCGACAAGGCGGCGAGTTCAGCGGCGGCTGGCTACACTGTGGTTGAAGGCGCTGGCCTGCCGCGCATCACCGTCAACGGGTTTGCCCGTGAAGTGGACTGGCCGGTGCTACTGGCGCGCTTGCAGGCTGTCAGCGATGGCGAGGCGTTGCGCATCGAATGACTTTTTCCACACACCCCGGAGTTGCTATGCGTCAGCGGACGATTGCCCTGCTCAGCCTTGGCCTGGTTCTATCGGCCTGCGTCACCATCAACGTATATTTTCCAGCGGCGGAAGCCGAACAAGCCGCGCGCGAGTTTGTCGAAAAAGTGATTGGTGACCCGGCCACCGCAACGCCACCTGCCGAAACGCCGCCGCCCAAGCAGCCGTCCTCGCCAGGGCTTGGTTTGTTGAGTTTCTTCATCGCCGATGCGCACGCGCAAACGGCGGATATTTCGATTCGCACGCCGGCGATCATCGCCATCCAAGAGCGCATGGCCGAACGCTTCAAGAGCCAATTGGCGGCGGGCTTTGATAGTGGCGCGGTCGGCTTTGGCGGCGACGGGCTGCTGGTGCTTCGCGATGCCAGCAAAGTCGGCCTGCGCGAACGCGCTGCCTTCAACCAAGCCATCGCTGACGACAACCGAGATCGCAGCGCTGTCTATCGCGAGATCGCGGTGGCCAATGGTCAGCCCCAATGGGAGGCGCAGATTCGTGACACCTTCGCCCGCCAATGGGTTGTCAGCGCGCGTACGGGCTGGTGGTATCAAGACGCGACCGGCACTTGGCAGCAAAAGTAAATGAGCGTCGCAAGCAACGCCAGCCGCTGAACCGCAGCCAATGAACGCAACTTTTCAGCGGCTCGGGACCACGATTTATGAGTGAGATCGACGCCGACTCGGTGCCCGCTTTCGCCGAGCCATTGCCGAGCATCGAAGGCTATGCCATTGAGGGACGGATCGGTCGTGGTGGCATGGCGACCGTTTATCTGGCGCGGCAGCTCTCGCTGGATCGGCAAGTGGCCATCAAGGTGTTGGCCGTCGAAGCCATCGATAATCCGAGCCAAGGCGCTCGCTTCGAGCGCGAGGCGCGGACGATAGCGCGACTGGAGCATCCGGGCATCGTCGGCATCCACGAAGTCGGTCGCTTGCAAAGTGGACAGCTGTATTACGTGATGCCGCATTTGGCCGGCGGAGACCTTGCCGGCCGCGACTTGCGCGCCGACCCGGCAGCGATCATCACGATCCTGCGGGTGCTGCTGCAGGCGCTCGGTCATGCCCATGAGCACGGCGTGGTGCATCGTGACGTCAAACCCGAGAACGTGTTGTTTGATACCGCCGGTCGACCTCGGCTTGCCGATTTCGGCATCGCGATTGGCCGCCGCCGCTCTGCGCCACGGATCACCCGCGAGGGCATGGCCTTGGGCTCCAGCGGTTTCATGGCGCCCGAGCAAGCGCGCGGCGAGGTGATCGATGGCCGCGCTGACCTTTACAGCGTCGGTGTGCTGGCCTTTCAGATGCTCACTGGCCACCTGCCTTTCGAGTCCGAAGACGAGTTGGGCTTGGCCCTGATGCACGCGCAAGACGAGCCGCCGCGGCTGCCACCGGAACAGCGAGTCTGGCAGGAGTGGCTTGATCGCGCACTTGCCAAACGGCCCGAACAACGCCATGCCGACGCCGAAGCGATGCTGCATGAGTTGACCCAAGTCGAGCACGCCATACAACCCCGCAAAGCGGGTTTTGCGATCACCGTCTTGCCAAAGCTGAGTTGGCCTGCTTGGTCGGCGCTGGCCGCTGTTCTAGTTATCACAGGTGTGTTGGTGCTGACCCAACTGCGGTCGGCTGCGCAGGCAGATCTCGCCAGTCGTGAGGTCGTCGATGCGCAAGCCGAGCTGCTGGCGACCGCCAACGCACAGCTGAGTGCCGGCGCATTGGTCGCGCCCAGTGGCGCCAATGCGGCCGAGAGCTATCTCAAGATTTTGCGTCAGCAGCCAGGCCGCGCCGATGCCATCAATGGTTTGCAACGGGTGTTCGAAGGGCTCGCTCAGCAACTGAGTAGTGCCGTGGCGGCCAGCGACTGGGACGGCGTGCGCGAGCGAATTCAACAGGCCGAGTTGCTCGCCGAAGGCTTGGGTGCGCTGGGTCAATCCGGCCGGCAAACGGTGGTGAATGCGGCGCAACGTGCCTTTGATGCGGAAGTCGCCCAAGCGGTGGCGTCGGGCGACACCGCGCGTGCCCAAGAGGCGCTGGCGCGTTATGTGGAATATGGGCTCGATGCAACGGCTGCCAATGCGTTGGTAGAACGCGTGCCGGCCGGGGGCGTCGTTGCCGCTGTGGTCACGGCGGCTGTTGTTGCCCCGACATCGCCGACTTCAAGTGGCCTGAATTCACGCCCGGTGAGCGTTGCCGAGTACCGCGCATTTGCAAACGCCACCGGTCGCGCAAGTAGCCGCTGCCGCGCTCGCCTGTCGCCCTTGCAATGGCTGGACAAGCGCGATTGGCGCGAGCCTGGCTTTGCGCAAACCGATACTTCACCGGTGGTTTGCATCAGCCACGCCGACGCCACCGCCTATGCCACGTGGCGCAGCAAGCAGGACGGGCGTACTTGGCGCTTGCCCAGCCTCACTGAACGGAAAGCAACAAACGGAGCGAGTCCAGTTGCCGAATGGACCAGCGACTGCGCGGATGGTCGCGGTTGCAAGCGGCGCATCGCGTTTGCGGGGCCAGCAGTGGCCGGCCGAACAGGCGGCGCGGAGCAGGCACGCGAGGCGGATCGAGGATTTGATGAGGTGGGATTTCGGTTGCTGCGCGAGCGGTAAGTCGCTGCCCCGTCAATTCCAAGTTGCCCATCCTCGTCGCCCATCCGAGCGACTCGAACTTCCCAATGGCACTCCTTGAACCAGATCCAACAAGCGTCGTCATTCCGGCGAAGGCCGGAATCCATGGGCGGTGCTAAGGCAAGGATTGCAACAGAGCTGGATCCCGGCTTTCGCCGGGATGACGAGCACTGAGCTAGATGACGAGCACTGAGCTGGATGCTGAGCGCAAAGGAAGTGCCACCGCTGTCAGTGACCCATTTTCACCACGTCGAGCTTGCCAACATCGCCGCAGCGCTCCGGTTTGAGATCCGAGCGCAAACTCGCCCCATGCGCTTTGTCTGCGGCATCGGCATCTAGCGGTTGCACGTCGGGATTGAACATCGCATCCGCCCGCTTGTCGGCCAGTGCGGCGACCTCAGGCGAGAGTCGCGCGCGCGCCTCGGCGGCCGCATTGCGAACCACATCCAGCCCGACCCCATAGCGATCCATCAAGTTGGCGAACTGAACGAAGCGCAGGTCATCGCGAATGCGGAACTGTGGCGGGAGCAGCACGTGCATGCGATGGTCGCCGTACACCCGCGCCAAGGCGATCACCGCGCTGGCATCTCCAGCACGCGCGGCTTCTTCCAGCCACGGCAGCGCGAGCCGGCGATACTCCGCCCAACGATCAAACTCGCCCAGAAAATTGCGCCGATCCAGCGCCGGTTGCAACACCAGGGCCATCCGCAGAGAAGGGTCGAGCAACGCTGCTTGTCGCTGCCAGTCGAAAGCATTGGCGAACTGTTCTTCGCTTAGACCCTCGCAGCCCTTGCCAATCGATTCGCTGAACTGCTGCGCGCGCGCAATTTGGGCGATGGCTTGTTCGGGAGATGACTCACGGCGCGCCAAATCGTTCTCGGCATCGTCGGCGAAGTTACGGCTGAAATGGGCGGCGCTACAGCGCGTCAACTCGGCCGCCAATCGGCACGCCGCATCCGCATCACCGCGCTTGCCGCGCTCTGCGAGTTCGTCATACAGGTCGGCCACTTTGGTGTGCAAGGGTGGCAGCGGTGGCCACGAGGCAGACGCTTCCGGCGTCGACTCGGCCTGCATCGGTTCCCACGTCTGCTGGGTACTGATGTCGTCGACCTCCGCAAGCGCTTCGTCAACCTCTGAATTGCCCTTCGATGGCCGCTCAATGGTGATCGACGAACTGGGTTGCTGAAACTTCACGCCGCCAAGAAAGGCCAGCGCGATCACGATCAACAGGCAAGCAGTCAGGGCAGCGCGTTTGTGCAACATGGTGAGAATTTCACTCCAAATGACTCGGCCACAGAGTGTCTGCCGGCCGCGATTGTGACGTGGAGATTCACGCGGTCCGCAACAAGCCTAGCAAGTCCCGTGCGGCACGCAGGCGCTCTGTCGCGCCTGGCATTGGCATGCGCACCTTGAGTTTGTCCTGCCCATCCAGAGTGAATACCTTGGGCTGGCTCTGGATCAGCTTGATGATGGTCATGGGCTCGACCATCGGTTTGGGGGTGAAGGTGATGCGACCTCCGGCTTCGCCCAGGTCGAGCTTGCGAATGCCGAGCGCGGTGGCGCGCTGCTTCAGCTCGGCGACGGCAAACAAATGCTTGACCGGATCAGGCAGCAGGCCGAAGCGATCAATCATCTCGACCTGCAATTCGCGCAGACCATCGTCGGTAGTCGCACTGGCAATGCGTTTGTACAGGGTCAAGCGCGCGTGCACGTCGGGCAGATAGGCGTCGGGAATCAACGCGGGAATGTGCAGTTCCACTTCGGCACCGTGACGATCTGCGCCGTCGGTATCGGGCAGCTTGCCTTGCTTGATCGAGCGTACGGCGCGCTCCAGCAGGTCGGTGTATAGGCTGAAGCCCACTTCCGAAATCTGCCCGCTTTGCTCTTCGCCTAACAGCTCACCCGCGCCGCGAATTTCCAGATCGTGGGTGGCCAAGGTGAAGCCAGCGCCCAGCTCATCCAAGGCAGCGATGGCTTCCAGTCGCTTGGCCGCATCGCCGCTTAGTGACTTCTTGTCAGGGACGACCAAGTACGCATAGGCACGATGATGGCTGCGGCCGACGCGGCCGCGCAGCTGGTGCAATTGGGCGAGACCAAAGCGATCCGCGCGATGAATGATGATGGTGTTGGCGCTGGGAATGTCGATGCCCGATTCAATGATGGTTGTGCATAGGAGGACGTTGAAGCGCTGTCGATGGAAGTCGAGCATCACGCTTTCCAACTCGCGCTCGGGCATCTGCCCGTGGGCAATGCGGATGCGCGCTTCGGGCACCAATTCGGCCAGTTCGCGGCCCATGCGTTCGATGCTGTCGACCTCGTTGTGAAGGAAGTAGACCTGCCCACCGCGCGCCAACTCGCGTTGAAATGCTTCGCGTAGCTGTGCGCCGTCCCACTGGCAGACAAAGGTCTGCACGGCCAAGCGATGCGCTGGCGGTGTGCCAATGATCGAGAGCTCGCGCAGTCCCGCCATCGCCATGTTCAGGGTGCGCGGAATCGGCGTGGCGGTCAGGGTGAGGAGATGGACTTCCGCGCGAAGAGCTTTCAGCGCCTCCTTCTGGCGCACGCCAAAACGTTGCTCTTCATCGACGACGACTAGACCCAAATCCTTGAACTTGGCATCGCCTTGTAACAAGCGATGCGTGCCGACGACCACATCGATGCGACCATCGGCCATATTTGCCAGCACTGCTTTGACTTCTTTCGGCGATTTGAAGCGCGACAGCACCTCGACCCGAATCGGCCAATCGGCGAAGCGGTCACGGAAGTTGCGGTAGTGCTGTTCGGCGAGCAAGGTGGTCGGCACCAGCACCGCGACCTGACGGCCGGTGGAGGCCACCGCGAACGCGGCGCGCACCGCGACCTCGGTCTTGCCAAAGCCGACATCGCCGCAAACCACGCGGTCCATCGGCATGCTGGAGGCAAGATCCACCAACACCGCATCGATGGCCGACAGCTGGTCGGGCGTTTCTTCAAACGGAAACTGCGCCGCAAACTGTTCCACCATCGAGCGCTCGGGCTGCACCGCCAAGCCCGCGCGGGCGTGTCGGCGCGCTTGAATCTCAAGTAGTTCAGCAGCCACGTCGCGGACTTTCTCGGCGGCCTTTTTCTTCGCCTTTTCCCACTGCTCGCCACCAAGGGAATGCAGCGGTGCCAGTTCCGGCGACGCACCCGCATAGCGGCTGACCAGTTGCAGCTGCGACACCGGCACATACAACTTGTCGCCCTTGGCGTAGCCGATGCACAGAAACTCGGCCGGACTGCCACCGACTTCCAAAAACTCCAAGCCGATGTAGCGGCCTACGCCGTGATCCTCATGCACGATGGGCGCGCCGGGCACCAGTTCGCTGAGATCGCGAATGATGGCCTCGGGCTCGCGACCGGCGCGGCGACGGCGGCGCGTTTGACTGGCGCGTTCCGGGAACAGTTGGCGCTCGGTCAGTACGCACAACGGAGGCTCGGTGATCGCAAAACCGTCTTCCAGCGCCGCCACTGTGATCGCGTAGCGCGACGCGTCGGCGGCCATGAACGCGCGCCAATTTGCCAAGGTGTCTGGACGCAAATCGTGCGCCGCCAACATATCGATCAGCGCTTCACGACGGCCCGGCGAGTCCGCCGCAATCAGCACCCGGCCCGGATAGCTATTGAGAAATCCGCGCAGCGCACTGCCGCTGCTCTCGCCCTTTTGCACCAAGGGCAAGATCGGCGCGGGTTGATCGCCTAGCGGCTGCGCCTGCGCGTAGCGCGCGTGTGCGCTGCCGATGACCTCAATGCGTGCGCTTTGATTGAAGCGCTCACGCAGTGTCTGCGGCGGCACGAAAAGTTCTTCCGGCGAGAGGATCGGTCGCTCGATGTCGTGACAGCGCTGCGCGTGGCGCTCGCTGGTTTGCGCCCAGAACGTATCGGCGGCATCCAAAGCGCCGTCAGCGAGCAGGCACAGGGCATCGCCTGCCAGATAATCGAACAAGGTGGCTGTGCCGGGCTTGCCTTCGGTCTCGAAGAACAGCGGCAAGTAGTACTCGATGCCGGCCGGCGCGCCGCCTTCTTTTAAATCTTGATACAGGTTGCAGCGCCGCGGATCGATAGGAAATCGTTCGCGTAATAGATTGCGGACTCGCTTGGTGCTGGCATCGTCGAGCGGAAACTCGCGGCCCGGTAACAGCCGTACCGATTCGACTTTGTGCTGCGAGCGTTGGGTTTCCGGATCAAAGCTGCGGATGGACTCGACCTCTTCATCCAGCAGCTCGATGCGATAGGGCTCGGGTGAGCCCATCGGATAGATGTCCAATAGCGCGCCGCGCACTGCAAAGTCGCCGGGATCCAGCACCTGCGGCACATTGCGATAGCCGGCGGCTTCCAAACGGGACTTCTCACGGTCTAAATCCAGCGTTTGTCCTATTTCCACCATCAAGGCATTGCCGCCCACAAAGCTGGGTGGGGCGACGCGTTGCATCAAGGTGGCAACGGGCACGACCAGCACGCCGCGCTTGGTCGTGGGTAACCGGTACAAGGTTGCAATGCGCTGCGAGACGATCTCGGGATGCGGGCTGAAGGCATCGAAGGGCAGGGTTTCCCAATCCGGGAAGTGCAGCACCGGCAGGTCATCGCCCGCGAATACGGCAAGCTCGGCCTCTAGCGCGTGCGCGCTGTGGGTGTCGCGCGTGATCGCGACCAACAGACCACGGTGCATCTGCGCCGCAGATGCCACGGCGAGAGACAAAGCGCTGGCGCTGTTTGGGGATTGCCAGCTACTGCGCTGTTGACCAGCGCGCGGCAGTGGCGGGTTCAGCAATAAAGAAGGCAACACGCGGATGGTGTGAGCCGATTCAAGGGGCGCGAAGTTTACCGCGCCAACAACAGGGCGGAGACGCGAAGAGTTAATCGAAACCGACCTCGCCAGTGCGCGCTTTGGGTCATGGGCCAGCAGGGGAGATGGAAAATTTCCGTGCAGCAGTCCCTGTCAGTCGGCAAACTTAGTTCAAAGCACCCAGCGCGACGTCTTTGCGCAGGGCAAGTCGAACCCGAACCACACCGGGGTCATCCGGCTGATGCTCGCGGCGAAAGCCCAAAGATGTCGCGAGCTTCAGCATGGCGGTGTTTTCCTCCAATACGTCGCCATACAGCTCGTCCAAGCGCTTGAGTTTGGCCCAGCGAATGATTTGCTTCATAAGTAGCCGGCCCAGCCCTTGGCCCGTCATCAGACGCGAGACCAGGATTGCAAACTCGGCGCGGCGGCCGTCTGGCGCAATCGAAGCCCGCACTACCGCTCCAATCAAGGCTTCTCCGGGAGGCAAGGGCTCCGAGGCCACGATGGCAAAGTCACGTTTGTGATCCAGATCAGCCAGACGTTTTGCCAGCTCCGGTGTCAGCTCGCTCATCGGATGCATGAAACGCATCCGCACTTCGTCGGCATTGAGCAACTCGAAACCATGTCGCAAGGCGTCGGCATCTTCCGCAACGATGGGCCGCAGATGCAGTTGGCGGCCATCGCCCAGCACGAGGTCTTCGCACCAGCGTCCGGTCGAACGTAGACGTTGAATGTTCGGCGGCATTGGATTGCGCCAGGGAAACTGCGGAATGGAGGGATAGTCGAACACAGTCGGCAAGGTGACAGTGTGACTCGGAGCGCTTGCTCTAATTGGTTGGACGCGGTTAACCAGTGTGACGGTGGGATGACGATCGCAGGGCTGAACTACAGCCTGACACCCACACCCACGCCTATCGAATAGCGTTTGCCTTCCTCGCGAAAGTCTTTGGGCCACAGATGCGGTTGCAACGTGTCCAGCATCGGCCAAACGTAAGGCTCGTTGCGTAGCTCGCCACGGCGGGCACCAGTGATGCGGCCAGCAAAGGTCAGAAAGCGGCCGACCGCAAAATCTGCGGGATCGAGAAAGCCGCTCACGATCAAAACAAAGCGACCTTCGTCGGCGCGTTCAGCCTGCGGTTGCTGATCCGCGTCCAACGGAAAGCCAAGCATCTCCAACTCGGTGTAACGGGCTTCGTGCTTGATCTCCAAGATCATGCCGCCCCACAACACTTCTCGATTCAAATGACCTTCGGGGTTTTCAGCAATTTGCCACACCGCTGGGCTGGTGGCGTTGTTTGCGATGAATGGTGGCGGCGCGGTGGCACAGCCGCTCACGCTCAATGCCAACAGCAAACTCAGCAAAGGGTTTCGCATCATCGTTCAGTCTTCAGCCAATCCACATGGCAACTGCCACCGCCTTCATCCAACACCTTGGTAAGTAATGGCAGCGCGGTTGCCAATTCATCATTGAAGCGCCACGGCGGATTGACCAGTATCAGCCCGCTGCCATTCATCCTGAGCGGCGAATCATCCGGTCGCACCAGCAATTCGGCGATCAAGACTTGCTTGGCGGGTAAGTCGGTGGCGCGTCGGTAAAACGGCTGCAAAGCACGCCGGCGCTTGATCGGGTACCACAAGGCAAACATGCCCGTTGGCCAGCGCTCCAATGCGCTGCGTAGGGCCGGCATGATGGTGTCGAATTCAGCGAGTTGTGCTTCGAAGGGCGGGTCAATCAAGACCAGGCCGCGCTTTTCTTTGGGTGGCAACAGCGCATTCATGGCCGCATAGCCATCGCGCTCGTGGACGCCGACGCGGCTGTCGTCGCGCAATAGACTCTTCAGGGCACTGGCTTCCTCCGGCTGCAATTCGCAGCAGGCCAGCCGGTCCTGTTCACGAAGCGCGCCTGCCATTAGCAGCGGTGAGCCCGGATAGATATCGACACTCTGACCGCTGTTGCAGCCTCGCACCGCGGCCAGGTATTGCGAAATCAGCGGATTGCCGCGAAGACCCGCCTTCAAGAGTTTGCGAATGCCAGCTTCGGCCTCTTGAGTCTTCTTCGATGCCGCCGAATCCAGCCCATAGCTGCCACGGCCCGCATGCGTATCCAAGACAAAGAACGCGCTCTCTTTGCGCTTGAGGGCACTCATCAGGCCAAGCAACACGACATGCTTGAAAACATCCGCATGATTGCCGGCGTGGAAGGCGTGGCGGTAGTTCACGATTGTATGGGCGACCTGCAAGCGGGGAGGGCGACGCCAACACGTCGGCCCAAGGCCCGGTAGAATAGGGCTTTCTAGCCGTCGCTTGACTTATGACCCCGCTTATTTTTGTTACCGGCGGCGTGGTGTCCTCGCTTGGCAAGGGCATCGCTGCCGCTTCGCTCGCCTCCATTCTTGAAGCTCGCGGTCTGCGGGTGACGATGATGAAGCTCGATCCCTACATCAACGTCGATCCGGGCACCATGAGCCCGTTTCAGCACGGTGAGGTTTACGTCACTGACGACGGCGCCGAAACCGATCTGGATCTGGGCCACTACGAGCGCTTCGTGCGCGTGCATCTGACGCGCAAGCATTCGGTCACGACTGGGCGCATCTACGAGAACGTGATTCGGCGTGAACGCCGCGGCGATTACCTTGGCGCCACGGTACAGGTCATCCCGCATATCACTGACGAAATCAAGCGATGCGTGGATGCGGCCACCGAAGGCTTCGACGTCGGTCTGGTCGAAATTGGCGGCACGGTGGGCGATATCGAGTCGCTGCCGTTTCTCGAAGCCATTCGGCAGATTCGCAGCGAACGTGGCCCCGAATACGCGATCTTCCTGCATCTGACCTTGGTGCCGTGGATCGCTGCCGCCGGCGAGTTGAAGACCAAGCCGACTCAACATTCGGTGAAGGAAATGCGCTCGATCGGCATCCAACCAGACATCTTGCTGTGCCGCAGCGAGCAGCCCTTGCCCGAATCCGAGCGCCGCAAGATCGCGCTGTTTACCAACGTGCCTGAGCGCGCTGTGATGTCGGCGGTTGATCTGGACAATATTTACAAGATCCCGCTGTGGCTGCATCAGCAGGGGCTGGATCAGTTGGTGGTGGAAAAGCTGCGCTTGCCGGTGACTGGCGATGCCGATCTTGCCGATTGGCGCGATGTGGTCGACGCCATGGAGCACCCGATTGATGCGGTAACGATTGCGGTGGTCGGCAAGTATGTCGATCACGCCGACGCCTACAAATCGCTGGCGGAAGCGCTCAAGCACGGCGGTTTGCGGCAACGCACGAAGGTGACGTTGAAGTGGTTGGAGTCCGAGCAGGTCGAAAGCGAGGGCATGCAGGTACTGGCTGGTGTTGACGCCATCTTGGTGCCGGGCGGCTTCGGGGATCGCGGCTTCGAGGGCAAGGTGCAGACCGCGCGCTTTGCGCGCGAGCAGCGCATTCCCTACTTTGGAATTTGCTACGGCATGCAGGCCGCGGTGGTCGAGTTCGCTCGCAACGTGGCGGGTTTGGACGGTGCCAACAGCACTGAGAATGAGCGCGACGCAACGCATCCGGTCATCGGGCTGATCACCGAATGGCGCACGTCGGCGGGCGATGTTGAACGTCGTGGTGAAGCGTCTGACTTGGGCGGCACCATGCGCTTGGGACTGCAAGAATGTCGACTCAAGCCCGGCACGCTGGCGCGGCGATTGTATGGCCGTGATGTGGTGTCAGAGCGCCATCGCCATCGCTACGAATTCAACAATCGTTACCGCTCGCAGTTGGAAGACGCTGGACTGGTGATCTCGGCCAAATCCATGGATGACCTGCTGGTGGAAATGATCGAGTTGCCGCAAAGCGCGCACCCGTGGTTTCTGGCGTGTCAGGCGCATCCTGAGTTTCTGTCGACGCCACGCGATGGGCATCCTTTGTTTATTGGGTTTGTGCGCGCGGCGCGGGAGCAGAAGGCGGGTGGGCGGTTGTTGAAGGAGGCATCAGCGTGATGGCTGCTGATTTTGTTCCGTCATTCCGGCGGACGCCGGAATCCACTTTTTTGCCCTTCACTCGCGACTTTCGGCTTCGAGGCCGGGTTTCGTCTGCCTCCGCGGCAGCCGAGTCACTTTTCTTTGTGTCGCCAAAGAAAAGTAACCAAAAGAAAGGCGACCCCGATGTGGCGCTCGCGAT
>JANNWF010000284.1:0-9331 GCA_031408455.1 Pseudoxanthomonas sp.
AAAAGACCAAGGCGCAAAAAAAACGGGAGTCGCAGCTCGCGACTCCCGGCAAGACAACCCCGAATTATCCCATAGCAATGCTGTGCATAGGGTCGTGTTCGACTGTTAGCCCAATTTCTCAGGTGCGGTAATCGTCACAAATTGGCTGACATCGCCACGACGCACCAACAACATGACCGGCTGCCCCGGCTTGATGTCTTTAAGCGCCAAGTTTAATCCCTCCACCGAGCCAACCGGCTGCCGCGCGGCCATCAGCACCACGTCTCCTGGTCGCAAGCCTGCGCGTTGACCAGCGGCACCAACGATTCGAGTGATGACGACGCCCTCATCCGCTGGCAGTTCCAAAGCCTCGCGCTGTTCTCCCGTCAGGTCTTCTGCCACCAGTCCCAGCGGATTGCCTGCAACTTCCGCAGGGTTGGCGCGCTTGGTGGAGGCCAGTGTTGGTGCGCGCTCCAACTCACCGATAGTGACCGCTACATCCAGCTCGCTGCCGTCGCGGAATACCTTGACCGACACACGCGTGCCCGGCGGCGTGGCACCCACCAGCGGTGGCAGTTCGCCCGAGCGCGCGATCTCTTTGCCGTCGAACGCAAGGATTACGTCACCGCGCTTCAGTCCAGCCTTCTCACCAGCGGAATCTTCCGAGAAGCCCGTGACAAGTGCGCCACCCGGCCGGGATAGCCCAAGCGCTTCGGCGTCATCACGGCTGACTTCCTGGATGTTCACACCGAGCAGACCGCGGGCAACGAAGCCCTTGGCCTTTAGCTGATCCACGGCGTTCATCGCGACTTCGATGGGGATCGCAAAGCTGACGCCCATGAAGCCGCCAGTGTTGGAGAAAATCTGCGAATTGATGCCCACCACCCGGCCGTCGGTATTCAACAAGGGGCCGCCCGAATTGCCGCGATTGATGGCGACATCGGTCTGTATGAAGGGCACGTATTGCTGACCGGTCGCCTGCGACGTGCGCCCAACGGCGCTGACGATGCCGGCGGTGACTGACTGCTCGAATCCAAACGGTGAGCCAATCGCCACTACCCATTGCCCGCGCTTGAGTGTCTTTGACTCACCCAATTGCAAGGCGGGCAAGTTGGTCGCTTTGATCTTGAGCAAGGCGACATCGCTGCTCTCATCGCTGCCAATCACGGTGGCTACCAGCTCGCGCCGATCTGCCAGCTTGACGAACACTTCGTCGGCACCATCGACCACGTGATGATTGGTCAGCACATAGCCGTCGGCACTGATGATGAATCCGGTGCCCATCGAGGTGCTGTCGCGCGGCATCTGCGGCATGCCGGGCTGACCAAAATAGCGCCGGAATAGTTCGGGCATCTCCCCGGGATCGGCGCCACTGCCATCTTGCATGGCCGACTCGGCCGACTTGGTGGCCGAAATATTCACCACCGCTGGACTGACATCGTCGACCAGCTGAGTGAAATCCGGAAGTACCGCACTCGCTTGCGCACTGAGCAGCAGCGCCAGCAGAAAACCCAAACGGTGAGACAGTGTCATCTTCACGATGAAAATCCTCGCGCAGGCAAAAGTTCAGGGAAAAACGTTGTGGTTGCGACGGCGGGCTTAAGGCGACAGTGCGTTAGTCGTTCAACGACTCAGGCCACACCCGAAGGACCGCCTTGGCATGCCGCTTGGACACACTGAGACTCAGCAAAGTTCCTGCGATCGCGGCAACCGCGGTGCTGAAGTCACTTGGTAATCCCACTGGCGCGGCGACGAGGTAACCGAGCACCGCACCTAGCAGTAATCCGACGAGCGGCAATCCATAGCCGAGCAGCGCCTCATTGCGCAGGGTCGACGGGTGCATGGAAAGACGTGCCCAGTCATCCACCTGCAGTTGGCCATCGACATCGGTCAATGCGACGCTGATTTCGGCCTCGCCTTCAAGCAACAAACTGCAACGACCTGCGCAGCCAACGCAGCCGCTGCAACTGCCGGGCTCTGCGCGCAACAGCGCTCGCCCTTGATCGATCTCGATAACTCGACAGCGTCGCTCCAGCATCAAGGTGGTTGGATATTGGCGCCGCCATCGAGCGGCACCACGCCTTGCGCAAAGCGCTCCACTGTCGCCGCTGGCGCATCGCCCAAGACGATGATTTGTTTGCCATGCGCGACACGTCCAAAAGAATTGAGCGCACCGCGACTAAGCAGGCCTGACATGGTGGCCCGCTGCGACGAAAGCGGATCGATATAGACCGAAACGCGGGCAACACCATCTGAATAAAGCAGGTGGGTTTGATTGCCATCGGCAATGAGGGTTGGCAAAAAGCCTGCGGGGGCGTCGAGTACTTGCCAATGGGTGCCAGTGGCAGGCGATGCAGCCGACGGCTCTGCCGACGCGGACGCGAGCATGGTCGGTACAGCAGCGTCTGCCGGCGGCTTAAAGTCTGTGTTGAGCTCGGTAAACATGACTTGCTCGACCGCTCGTCCATCCGAGCCGATGGTTAGGGACTTCAAGAGCAACGCGCTGCCGGCGTCAATCCATAACCGATAGCCGTAGCGAAAACCGTCGCGCGGTCGGATGTCGATGACTTGCGCCTGCCGACCCGCGACGCGATCTGACCCCACCAACACAAGCTCATAGTGCGCCGCAGGCGGCTGCCGCACAGGTAAAACTGAAGTGTGTGACGAGGCCGCACTGGGCCAGCGTGAAACTCCGTCACTGACGGTCAGGCGAACATTATCGATTTCACCGGCGACCTCGACGTTCTCGCCGCTCAAACTGGTCAGTCGAACGCCATCGGCGCTGCCCGGGCGCTGCTCAATGCTTAGCGCGTCAAGCTGGCCATCACGCAAATAAACCAAAGTGCCGTCGAATTCCGCGGCGGTCAGTGCGACATTCATCCGCGTCAACCATACGGTCGGCGAGGTGGTCGCATCGATCGCTATGGCCGGCTCGCTCAGACCCGTAGGCGACGCCACTTGGCAGACGGCCAAACTTGGCGCCAGCGTCACGCTGAGACCAAGGGCGATAGCCCAGCGCACACCCATCAGCGCGGCGTTGACTCTTTAGCCGCGGTCGGCAGCATGCTCCAGGGCCGCACCGGTGACGCAACCTGCACGAACGGCAGAAAACTGGCGTCTCCATTGCCCCGCACCGCCGCGTTGTGACGCAACAAGTAGCTGGCCAACTGCGGATCAATACGCAGCGCGGGCGACTGTGACCGGCCATCGGCGGTACGCGCCACCGTCTGCGTGACACGATCCAAACTCGGTCGCAAATCGCGTTCCGTCAGCGACGAAGCAGCGACCAAGGTTGCCGACCCGATGCTGGGCGCAACGTTGGATGGCGCCGCACTTGCCACTGCAGGCACTGCGGGTGCTGGGTTGAGTGGAACTGCCAGCAATACGGCGACCGCGACCGAGGCCGCCACCGCCAAACCGCCTGCCCAACGCAACACACTGCCACCGACGACGCGGCGAGACACGGCGTCGTTGGCCAATGCAAGGCTGATGGAACTGGCGAAGTCAGATCGCAACGGACCCGCGCTTTCGCGCCGTAAACACGCTCGCGCCGAATGCCAACGCGACCAGCTCGCCGCCAATTGCTCGTCGGTCGCGAGCCGGCGCAGCAGAAAGCGCGTGCGCTGGGGATCAAGCTCACCATCCATCAAAGCCGAAAGTTGCTGCTTGATTTCTGTCGATGTGCTGTCGTCATTCATGGGCGAGTCCACTGTTGTCGAGCAAGGGGCGTAGCTGCTCGTCGATGGCTTCGCGAGCGCGAAATATCCGCGACCTCACGGTGCCGATGGGGCAACCCATCGTTTCGGCGATTTCTTCGTAACTCAGACCGTCAACTTCGCGCAGGGTGATCGCCATGCGCAGCTCATCGGGCAAGGCTTGGACAGTGCGAGTCACGGTTTGTTCCACTTCCTGGCGCATCAATTCGCGCTCAGGTGTATCGGTATCGCGCAGTCGGCTGCCCGCGTCGTATTGAACGGCGTCGCCGGCCTCGATATCGTCGGTCGGTGGTCGCCGACCTTGCGAGACCAGCCAGTTCTTGGCGGTGTTCACCGCGATGTTGTACAGCCTGTTATACAACTGACTGCCACCACGTAATTTGCAACGCGCGCGGTACGCACTAATACACGACTCTTGGGCGACGTCTTGCGACTCGCTCCAGTCATGAATATAGCGGGTGATTACGCTGGTCAGCCGATGCTGATACTTCAGCACCAGCAAGTCGAACGCGCGCTTGTCGCCTGATTGCACACGTTTGACTAGCGCTTGATCGAGTTCGTTCTCGCCCATCTGGGCTACATCTCCGCAGGTTGGGCAGCGATTAGGAAGCGGCTTTGGCAGCCTGCCGAGCTAGGTCTGGCAGGCTGCTAGGACCGGCCTTGTCCGATAAAGTTCACTTGCGATTCACGCCTGCAAAAAAGCGACGGCGTTCGGAAGCGTTTGACCGCCGGACAAAGCTGCCCGGATCATAGCCACTTGCCGCAGCTTGCGGCGTCCTACGAGCGAGAGCGCCCGATGTTTGCCGGACTGAGATTTCGCCACTGGAAGCATGAATTGCGCGCCGACCGGGTGTTGATCATGCGCTTGGATCGCGCCGACGCCAGCGCCAACACGCTCGCCCGCGCGGTGCTCGAGGAACTTGATGCCGCGCTCGAACGCATTGCGATTGAGAAACCCGCCGGCGTAGTGTTCTGCTCGGCCAAGCCAGCCGGCTTCATCGCCGGCGCTGACGTTAAAGAGTTTGTCGAGTTCGACACCCCGGCACGGGTGATGGATTCGATCCGCTACGGCCAAGAGGTGTTCCAGCGCATTGCCGAACTGCCATGCAGCACGGTCGCTGCCATTCACGGCCATTGCATGGGCGGTGGTACCGAGCTGGCGCTGGCCTGTCGTTATCGCATCGCCAGCAACGAAGACAGCACGCGGATTGGCTTGCCGGAGGTGAAGTTGGGCATCTATCCGGGCTGGGGCGGCAGTGTGCGGCTGCCGCTATTGGTCGGTGCGCCGGCGGCGATGGACATGATGCTGACCGGGCGGGCGCTATCTGCCAGCAATGCGCGTGCGATTGGCTTGGTCGACAAAGTGACCGAGCCGCCGCTGTTGCTCGACGCCGCCATCGAGCTGGTCAAACGAGGCAGCGTGCGCTCGCTCAAACAGCGCCTGACCGCGTGGGCTACGAACACCTGGGTGGTGCGCCAAGTATTGGCACCGGTGTTGATCAAGCAGGTGTCGCGCAAGGCCAGAAAAGCGCACTACCCCGCCCCATTTGCGCTGATTGACACCTGGCGTCGTGCTCGCGGCGGCACTCGGCAACGGCTGTCAGCTGAAGCCAAGTCAGTGGTCAAGCTGTCGCAATCGCCCACGGCGCGCAATTTGATCAAAGTGTTTTTCTTGCAGGACCGACTGAAATCGCTGGGCGGCAAGGAGCACGGAATCAAGCATGTGCATGTCGTTGGCGCTGGCGTCATGGGTGGTGATATTGCGGCGTGGTGCGCGCTGCGTGGCTTTGAAGTGACCTTGCAAGATCGCGAGATGAAATTCATCGAACCCGCCATGGCGCGCGCTGCCGCTCTGTTCGAACGCAAAATCAAGCAGAGCGACAAGCGCACCGAGACCAGCGCTAGGCTGAAGGCCGATGTCGAAGGCGCTGGCGTCGCCAATGCGGACCTCGTTATCGAAGCCATTTTTGAGAACTTGGAGGCCAAACAGGCGCTGTTCGCCAAGGTCGAGGCCACCCTCAAGGCAGACGCGCTGCTGGTCAGCAATACCAGCTCGATTGCTTTGACCGAACTGCGCACTCAACTCAAAGACTCGTCACGTTTTGCGGGCCTGCACTACTTCAACCCGGTCGCGCTGATGCCCTTGGTCGAGATCGTCAATCACGACGGCATGGCCGCCGAAACCGAGCGCCGACTGGCCGCGTTCTGTCGGGCAATCGACAAGCTGCCGGTGCCGGTCGCCGGCACGCCGGGCTTCTTGGTCAACCGAATACTTGCGCCCTACATGCAGGAAGCGATCCTGTGCTTTGCCGAAGGCATTCCTGGCGCAGTGATCGATCGCGCCGCACTCGCTTTTGGAATGCCCATGGGTCCGATCGAGCTGGTCGACACGGTCGGCCTGGACGTGGCCGCAAGCGTTGGCAAGATCATGGCCGACTTTCATGGACAAGCGCTGCCAGACAGCTTCGCCGTCACGGCAGGCCGTCGTGGCAAAAAAGATGGTCAAGGACTGTACCGCTGGGAAAACGATCGCCCGGTCAAACCCGAGGTGCCCAAGGATTACCGTGCGCCCGAAGACCTGGAAGATCGCCTGATCCTCGCCATGCTCAATGAAGCCGTCGCTTGCCTACACGAGCGCGTGGTCGCGGATGCCGACCTGCTCGACGCCGGAGTGATCTTCGGCACCGGCTTTGCGCCATTTCGTGGCGGCCCTATCCAGTACATTCGCGACGCAGGTGCGGCGAGCTTGAAATTGAAACTGGAGGCGTTGGCCAAGCGACATGGCCCGCGATTTACACCCCGTCCGGGATGGGAGGGGGTTTAGTTTGTCGTTCGGACTGGTTCGTCATTTCGACTGGCTCGTCATTCCGGCGAAGGCCGGAATGACAGACTTTGAGATCAATAGAACGCCTCGCGGCGACCCACACTCAAAGCCACAAAAACAAAGACGCGCCCCCTACATCGTATGCGTAGGCTTATCCGACCCCAGCATGCCAGCCAGTTGCGTCTCAACCTTGCCGCGCACTTGTTCACCTTCCACTGAGTCGTTGAATTGCACGCCGATGCCGGCGGTGCGGTTGCCTTGTGCGCCTTGCGGGGTAATCCAGCAGACTTTTCCGGCGACAGGGAGGCGCTCTTTGTCGTCAGGCAGGGTGAGCAGGATGAACACCTCGTCGCCCAAGCTGTAGCGCCGGGTGGTGGGGACAAAAATGCCGCCGCCTTTGACGTAGGGCATGTAGGCGTTTAGCAACGCGCCCTTGTCTTTGATCGCCAACGACAGAATGCCCTGTCGTGCCATTGCTCCGCTCATATGACGCTCCCCTGCCGTGTGCTTCTAATGTAACCAAGTTGTTGGTCTGATCGATTTCAGACTGCTGCAGCCATTCTTCCGATCATAGCCGCATCGCTGCTCCCCACCGCTCCAACAGTCCGCACAACAGCAGATCGGTGCGCAGTGGTGCATCCAAAAGCTCGCGAGTGCGATTGGCTTCATCAAACCATACGGCTAGCTTGGAAAAGTCGCCGGCAGCGGTCAAGCCAGCCGCTTGCAAGCCGGGATCGCGCTGCTCACCAAACTGCATGCGTCCCAGATCGCGTGCGGTTTCAGCAGCAAAGCGCAGGCGCTCTTTCGCTGATTCGTCAGCCCAGCGCAAAGCCACGCTCATGGCGCGCTCGCGTCCGGCGGCCAGCGCCCCCAGATCGCGCCGAACCTCAGCACGCATGGCGAGGCGCTTATCGTTCAAGTACGCCAAGGCCAAGCCCGGATTGCCTTCCGCCGCTAGCAACGCATCCTCTATGTGCGCGGCATCCGCACCACGTTGCAACAACCATGCACGCGCTTCATGCGCGCTTGGCAGACGTAGCTCCACGCGTTGGCAGCGACTGCGGATGGTGGCCGAAAGGCGCGCGGGCTGGGCTGTGATGAGGATCAGGTAGCGGCCGGGCAAGGGCTCTTCAAGAGTCTTCAGCAGGGCATTGGCGGCTGCGCCCTTCATGGCCTCCGCAGGCTCGATGACCGCTACCTGCGCACCGCCAAATTGCGCGGTAAGCGAAAACCATTGGCTCAGCCGACGAATCTGCTCGACCAGAATCTCGCTGCGCGGCTTACCGGTTTTTTCGTTGATCTCGATGCCGATCCGGTTGAAATCCGGATGGGTTCCCGCGGCAAATAACCGGCAGCTGCGGCAGACGCCGCAAGCTAAGCCTTCGGCGCTGACCGGTTGCGTACAGAGAATGCGCTGCGCCAGCGCCGTCGCCAGCTGCAGCTTGCCTAGCTCGGCTTGGCCTACCAGCAACAGCGCATGCCCCAATCGCCCCGCCGCCAGCGAGCCGCCTACGCTGCTCCACGCGCGCTGCTGCCACGGCGTCAAATTCGGGTTCACAGCGCCTATGTTCATCGAGAATCTGCGAGTGCTAGCACGGCTTCGGTTACCGCAGCCGCGACTGTGGCTATCGACTGCGAGGCATCAATCACTCGCCAGCGCGGCGGATTCGCTTGCGCGCGCCGGCGATAGCAGTCCCTCACCCGTTCAAAAAATTCATGCGACTCCACTTCAATTCGATCCGCCTCGCCGCCACGAGCGCGCGCTCGAGCGAGTCCCGCTGCGATGGGCAGGTCGAGCAACAAGACCAAGTCAGATTTAACCCCAACGGCCCAGCGTTCAAGCTCGGCGATGACGCTTGGGTCCAATCCACGGCCGCCACCTTGATACGAAAAGCTGGCATCGGTGAAGCGATCTGCCACCACCCAAGCGCCGCTGGCAAGCGCAGGGGCAATCTTTTCGCGCAACAGTTGCGCACGCGAAGCAAACATCAGCAATAGCTCAGTTTCCGCACACATTTCGCGATGCTCGGGGGCCAGCAGCAGCGCACGGATTGATTCTCCCAACGGCGTGCCGCCAGGCTCACGCACTTGGACGACGTTGAACCCTCGGCTCACCAGCGCGCTCACCGCAGCGGCGATCGCGGTGGATTTACCAACGCCCTCGCCTCCCTCAAAACTGATCAACTTTCCACGCATCACCGACGCGCTCATCGCTGCCCCAATTGGTAGCGACGCACCGCCGCATTGTGCTCGGCAAGTGAACGCGAGAACTGATGACTACCATCGCCACGGGCAACAAAGTACAGCGTATCGCCCGGCGCTGGTGACACCGCAGCGCGCAAGGCCGCTACGCCCGGCAATGCGATAGGCGTCGGCGGCAAGCCAGCGCGGGTGTAGGTGTTCCACGTCGTGTCGGTTTGCAGGTGCGCGCGCGTCAGATTGCCGTTGTAGGACTCGCCCAAGCCATAGATCACGGTCGGATCGGTTTGCAGCAGCATGCCGCTGCGCAGGCGGCGGATGAATACGCCCGCAATTTCGCGACGCTCTCCGCTTTGACCGGTTTCCTTCTCAATGATCGACGCCAAGATGAGCATGTCTTCGGGCGACTGCAGCGGCAAATCGGCATCGCGCGCATTCCACGCAGAATCCAAAGCCGCGTCCATTGCCAAGAGTGCGCGTCGTAGGATGTCGAGATCGCTTTGACCGCGCGTGAATTGATACGTCTCCGGCAAGAAGCGTCCTTCGGGATGCACTCCTTCGCGCCCCAACTGCTGCATGAGTTGCTCGTTGGAAATTCCTGCCAAGGTTTGCG
>JANNWF010000285.1:0-11231 GCA_031408455.1 Pseudoxanthomonas sp.
GCTTCGCCCGAAGACTGCAGGGAGTGTCGAGCAAGTTCGTGCGCTGCGCGCACGCCTTCGCTTCGCTCGGTCGGTACTACGGCTTTGGCATCGCCAGCCGATCCAGCGCCACCTGCAACATGGTCCGCACGCCCAGCTTGAGCGCGGCCTCATCGAGGAAAAAATCGGGTGAGTGGTTGAAGGGCACGTTTGCCATGTCGGCATCAGGAGCGGTGGCGCCAACAAACCAGAACATCACCGGCGCGGCCTCGCTGTAGTAGCCAAAATCCTCCGCCGTGGTGACCGCTGCAACTTCCCTGACCTTGCCCGGCGCGGCGCGCTCCAGACTAGCCAGCATAGCCGCCACCAGGGCGGGATCATTGCGCAGGACTGGTGCGCCTTCCTGCTCGGGGACGTGGCTCTCGACGCTGGCCTTGTGCGCCGCCGCCACGCTCTCGGCAACTCGACGAAGGTCACTATGCGCTTCCGTCCGCATCTCCGGATCGAAGCTGCGGATGGTGCCGGTCAGCTCGACCTGCTCGGGGATGATGTTGTAGCGGACACCACCGTGGATGGTGCCAAAGCTCACTACCAGCGGTCCTTTAGTGAGCTCGGCTTCGCGACTGACCACCGTTTGCGCGCTGCCAATGATCGCCGCGGCGGCAACGACTGGATCAACGCCACGCCACGGCTGTGAGCCGTGGGTTTGTTTGCCCTTGACGATGATACGAAAACTGTCGGACGCCGCCATGAACGGCCCGGAGCGATAGGCAATGCTGTCTGACGGGATACCGGCAATGACATGCTGACCAAACACGGCTTCGGGTTTGAAGTCCTTGAACAGCCCTTCATCGAGCATCATCCGCGCGCCGCCCTCCTCGCCTGCGGGCGGGCCTTCTTCCGCCGGCTGAAAGATGAACATCACTGCGCCAGGCAGCTGTTCGCGCATGCCGGCGAGTGCTTCAGCGACGCCCATCAGCATCGCGGTATGCGAATCGTGGCCGCAGGCGTGCATGACTCCTACCGCTTGCCCGGCGTATTCGGCGGTGGCCTTGGACGCAAACGGCAGATCACCGCGCTCGGTCACCGGCAAGGCATCGATATCGGCGCGCAAGGCGATATTGGGACCGGGCAAGCTACCGCGCAAAATGCCCACCACGCCGGTGTACGCGATGCCGGTACGCACTTCCATGCCCAAGGCGCGCAGATGCGCGGCGACGATGCCCGAAGTGCGGGTTTCGCGATTGCCAAGTTCGGGATGTTGGTGGAAGTCACGCCGCCAGGTTTGCACCTTGGCATCGAGCGGAGCCGCCAGAGACTCGACCGAGGGAGCTTCAGCGAGAACCGGGCCAACCAGGCCAAGCGCGAGAGCGGCAGACAGCAGGCGCAGTGTCATGGTGAAGCTCCACGGAAAAGAGTGGCAATGATGCCGGAGATTGGAGCCCGGTCGCAGCACCTGGCTCTCTGCTGGCAAGAGCTGCGGGCGTATTGAGCCGCGCCTGCCCGAAGCCACAAAAAAAGACCCCGGCGCTAGGCCGGGGTCTTCGGAGTGCAACTGTTTCGCTACTGACTTAGAACGTCAGACCCCAGCTATCGATGTAGCCAACGTCGCCGCCAGCGTTGTCATTCACCCGCAGCGTCCAGGTGCCGTTCAAGGCTTCGGTCGACAAATTGACCGTGTAGGACTGGATGATGTTATCGGCGCTGCCACCGGTGCGGTTGTGCAGCACATACACCGAGCCGTCTGGCGCAATCAGGTCGACTTTCAGGTCACCCTTGAAGGTGTGCTTGATATCGACCGCGACGCTGCTGGTAGCCGGCGCATTGCCAGTGCGACCCGAGACCGTGATCGTGCTGTTGACGGTGGAATTGTCGACGATGTTGAAGTTGTTGGGATTGGTGTAGGTCTGCGTACCGCCACCACCACCGGTGGTGTAGTTGCCGACCACGCTGAGCCCAGAGAAGCTCGTATAGGCCTTCAAGCGGACGTGGTAGGTGCCGGCCTGCGGAGCCGCGAAGCTGCAGGTTTCGGCATTGCCCGACGCATACGGACGGCAGTCATACACAGTGTCGGTTGGCGCGCTGCCAAACTTCACGTACATGTCGGCGTCGCCGGTGCCACCCGACGTCACAAAGCTCAGGTTGCTGGCACCGGACGGCACCACCATCGTGTAGCTCAGGGAAGCGCCAGTCGCCGCCGCCAAACCCGTCACCGCGACGCCGTTGGTCAAGGTGCTGCCACCGCCGCCGCCCGCTTGGGTGGTCGCCGTGCCGGTGTTGGAGTAGCTGCTGTTATTGCCCGAGCCATCGTACGCACGCACCCGGAAGCTGTAGCTGGTGGATGCCGTCAGGCCAGTACTGGAATAGCTGGTGGTGGTGGAGGTAGCGATCTGGGCAAAGTTGGTGCAGCCCGCGCCCAGGCAACGCTCGATCTTGTAGCCGGCGAGGCCCGAACCACCGGTATCGGTGGAAGCCGTCCAGGTCAGATTGATCTGGCTGGCGCTGGCGGCAGTCGCCGCTGCGCTACCTGGCGTGGTCGGGGCCGTGCTATCCGGCGTACCGCCCCCGGAGAACAGCGAGTACAGCAGGCGGTTCGGTGAGTTGGTACCTGGGCTGGAGACCTTGTTCGGCGTCGAGGCATTGATGATGGCAGTGGTCACCGCGCTGACCGAAGCGGTCGGGTTGGCAGCCAAGTACAGGGCGGCAACACCGGCAACGTGCGGCGACGCCATCGAGGTGCCGCTGATGGTGTTGGTCGCGGTGCTGCTGGTGTACCAGGATGACATGATGTTGGAGCCCGGCCCGAAGATATCGAGGCAGGTGCCGAAGTTCGAGAAGCTCGAGCGCGCGTCTGTGTTGGTGGTGGAACCGACCGTGATCGCCGAAGCAGCACGCGCTGGTGAGTAGTTGCACGCGTCCGCATTGTCGTTACCGGCCGCGACCGCAACCACCACACCGGCACTGGTCATGTTGGCGACCGCCGTATCGGTGGCCGCAGAGGCACCGCCGCCCAAGCTCATGTTGGCGACGGCCGGCTTGATGTGATTGGCAGCCACCCAGTCCATACCGGCGATGACGCCTGCATTGGTACCCGAGCCGGTGCAACCGAGCACGCGGACCGGCGAAATCTTGGCGCCCTTGGCGATGCCGTAGGTCGTGCCGGCAGTGGTGCCGGCAACGTGGGTGCCATGGCCGTTGCAGTCATTGGTGCCATTGGCATCGGTGATCGCGGTGTAGCCCCCGATCATGCGACCGCTGAACTCGGTGTGGCTGCCCAACACGCCGGTGTCGATGATGTAGACATTGACGTTGGAAGCGGTGGTGTCATAGGTGTAGCTGCTGTTCAACGGCAGGTCACGCTGATCGGTGCGATCAATACCCCACGTAGCACCGGTCTGGGTCGCGCTGGCGGTGACGATGCCGTCTTCTTCCACGTAGGCAACGCGCGCATCCATCAACAACTGTTCCAGCTGCTTGTCATTGGCCTCGACCGCGAATCCACGCAACGCGTGCGTGTAGGAACGGGTCAGTTTGGCACCAACTTGGCTGGTCATCTGCACAGCGATGTCGGCGGCTCGCGCCACGTTGCTGCGCGCGCTTTCGCTGTCGAGCCTAGCCGCGGAGTCCTTCAGAACGACGATGTACTGGCCTTGCACTGGATTGGCGGCGAGCACGAACTCGGCGGCAGTGACACTGGCGCTGGCGGTACCGAGCACGGCGGCGGCGATTGCCATTGGCAGCAGGCGGCAAACTGGATTCATCTGAACGGACTCCCCACGAGTTGGTTGGACGAGCTGACTTAAAATCAGGATTGGACAATGCGTGCAACGTGAACCGGCCCCGACTGACTTCCCCATCGACAGAGCTGGATTAATCGATCCTGAACGTTGACGAGGGAGAGTGATAGGGCGCACGTTTCTGGGCGTCCAATTCGATTTTCAAATATAGGTATCAATTCAGTGATATACCGAGTCTGCATAAGGCTTGCAGACGGGCCGACGTGATGCCCGTCGCACAAATAACTCGTTCCAGCGCACAATTTGGTGCTGTGCAACATGACTATCGGCAGGGGTCAAGCGGCATGCTAGGTTGACCGCTCAGCCAGCAAACGATAGAGGAGGGGCAGCTATGGCGGTAAATCTGACAGGTCTTCGTTGCCTCGTTGAAATCGTCGCAAGCAAGCTCAACGTGAGCGCGGCGGCGCAGGCGATGCACTTGTCGCAGCCCAGTGTGTCGCGACAGCTGCGCCAGCTCGAAGATGCCTTGGGCTTTCAAGTATTCGCTCGGCACGGCCGCAGTTTGGTCGACATCACGCCCGCCGGCGCGCAAGCCATCGAAGTGGCTCAGCGGGTCGTTCGCGATATCGACGGCTTGCGCGGTTTCGCCGCACACGCACGCGGCGAGGTGGCCGCCGAGCTACTCATTGCGGCACCACAGACCTTTGTCCTGCACGTACTGCCGTCCATGCTTAGCCAGTTGCGGCTGCGTTATCCGGGTATTGGTGTACGCATTCGCTCGCTGGGCGAAGGCGACCGGGTGCAGCCCAGCGAACATGAACGCTGTGACATGGTGATGCTGAGCACCGCCGGCGACGAGCTCCCCGACGGGATTGCGGTGCCACTGTTTCGTTGGAAGCGGGTAGTGATCGTCAATCGCGAACACCCGCTAGCCCATCACAGCGGGCCGCTCAGTTTGGAAGAACTCGCCAGTTCGCCGCTGATCACCTACGAGGCTTCGCGGCACGCGGATTCCTCGTTCTGCCGCGTGATGGCACAGGCTGGCCTTAGCCCGCAGTTCTCGTTGTCGGCGCAAGACGGCGACACTCTCAAGGCCTACACCCGCGCCGGACTCGGCGTTGGCTTGGTCGCCGAACTTGCGTTGGGCGCGAGCGACCATTCGCACTTTGCGGTGTTGCAAGTTGAAGAACGCTTGCCCGATTGCACCTTGTGGGCGGTGTTACCGCGCGGCCGCGTGCTGCGTTACCCAACCATCGATCTGCTACGTCTGCTGGCACCGCAGCTCGACCCGGAAGCCCTGCGTCGCGCATCACAAGGCATGCCACCGGAGCATTGGCCGGAACCACCGACGCTGAGGTTTGGGTGAGACTCGGGATTCGGGATTGCGAGTTCCAGGCACTTCCCAGGTACGAACAGCAGCCGAGCAAGCTCGGCTCTACAACAGCGGCGCTTCGCGTGCGCTGGCGCGTTGTTGTAGAGCCGACCGAGCGAAGCGACGGCGCACGCGCAGCGCGCGAGCTTGCTCGGCTGCACTTGGATCGAATGCTACGAGCGACGACCAAGGTGCCAGCCCCCACCCTACGGCCTATGCTCCCGCGCCAGATACGCCTCGCTTTGCATCTCGATCAAGCGGCTCTCCGTGCGTTGGAACTCGTGACTTAGTTTGTCGCCGACGTACAGCGCCGTCAGCGGCACCGCGACCGACAGGATCAGGTTGACGTTGCGGTCGTAAAACTCGTCGACTAGATTCACGAAGCGACGCGCAGCGTTCTCATCATTGAGACCAAATTGCGGCACGCGGGCAATCAACACGGTATGGAAATCGCGCGCGATCTCGATGTAATCGGCGACTGAGCGTGGGCCTTCGCAAAGCGCGGCAAACTCGAACCAAGCGACGCCCTCGCAGTAGTCGATGGCCGGAATCAGGCGTTCGTTGATCAACAACGGCTGGCCGTCGCGAAACGTGTCGGCGGTGAGGCGTTCGTAAAAGTCTTCCAGCGCTTGATCGGCCGCCACACCCAAGGGATGGTGATAAACCGGCGCCTGAGTCAGGGTACGCAGGCGGTAGTCCGTTTGGCTGGCCATTTGGTGGACGACGCAATGCCTCTCGATCAAGGCGATTGCCGGCAAGAAGCGCGCGCGTTGCAGACCGTCGCGATACAAATTTCCGGGCACGGTGTTGGAGGTTGTGATCAGGCAGACGCCGCGCGCAAACAGCGCTTCCAGCAGCCGCCCCACGATCATCGCGTCGCCAATGTCGCTGACGAAAAATTCGTCTAGGCACAACACGCGATACACAGCGGCGTAGCCTTCCGCGACATCTTGCAAGGGGTCGGTACGCTGACCCAGATCGCGCAGGCGCGCGTGCACTTCGCCCATGAAACGGTGGAAGTGCACGCGGCGCTTTTCGCGAATGGGAAGATGCTCGAAAAACAGGTCGACCAGAAAGGTCTTGCCGCGACCCACGCCACCCCAGCAATAAAGACCGCGCACCGGCCGCGGTCGGCGACCGCGCAATCGATCCAGCAGCCCGCGTTCAAGCGGCTGCTGCAGCGCTGCAAAGATGCGATCAAACTCAACCAATACTGCGCGTTGTGCCGGGTCGTTGTCCCAGCGACCGCTGCCAACGCCCTCGGCATAGGCTTCGCCGGGCGCGATGGGGCGCGTGTCGGCAGCGCGAATCACGCCAGCGCGGCAGGCAAGTTGCTGCGCACTCCGTTCTTCAGTGCACCGCGCAAATCCATCAGTCGGCGATGGAAGAAGTGGCCAGTGTCGGGCATGCGCACCAAGGTCGGACGCTCGCTCTCAGGCATTCCATCGATCCAGCTATACACCGCTTGCGGTTCGACGATGTCGTCGTCCTCACCCTGCACGACCCACCACGGACAGGGTGGTGCCAGCACCGCAGAGAAATCCCAGCGCCCCGCCGGCGGGGCGACTGAAATCATTTGCTTGACCGGCAAATGACGCGCACCCAGCAGCGCAACATAGGCGCCGAACGAAAATCCGGCCAGCCACAGCGCGTCGTTTGGGCGTTGCTCGCGGACCCACTCAGCTACCGCCAGTAAGTCCAAGGTTTCACCACGGCCATCATCATAAGTACCGGTGGACGCACCGACCCCGCGAAAATTGAAACGCACCGTGCGCAATCCTAGTTCGCGCAGGCTGCGTTCGATCATGGTCACCACTTTGTTGTGCATGCTGCCGCCGTGCATCGGATGCGGGTGGCAGATCAGCGCGGTCGCAGGCACTGCGTCGGCTGGTTCAGGCAGATCAACCAAGGCTTCGAGCACACCCGCCGGCCCGCTCAGCAGGAGTTCTCCGGCGAGCGATGGAAACGGCGGGCGGGCTGGGGCCATGGCAGGGTTCGATCAGATGAGAAAGCGAGAATGATACTGGACGGCCTTGGACGGCTTACGCCATCCACGCGGCTTAGCGACGGCTGAAGTCGAGCCCAATCAACAACGGATCGTGATCCGATGTGCGCCACGGCTCGGCGCTGTGCCACGCTGGATTGCGCTGGCTGGTCTGGTAGTGGAAGGCGTCGGCTTCGTCAGCATTGGTGTGCCAAATCGCCGCGCCACTCACGGCTGGTGCCAGTGCCGCTGTCACCATCGCATGATCCAAGCGGCCGGCTTGTCCAGCATAGACGTAGCTGTAAACCTCACCGGCACCTGCCACTTCGAACGCATCGCGCCAGCCTAGCTGCCGCAAGAGCCTAAGCGGATCCTCTTGCGCATAGGCGTTGAAGTCACCGAGCAGCACCATACGGGCGTTACCGAAGCCGGTGGGATCGGTTTGCAGCCAATCGTGTAGCCGCTGCGCGGAAGCCACGCGGGTGGCGTTCCAACAGGATTGGAAGTCGCCCTTATCGCTATCGCCAGGCGCGGCGGGTTGCTCAGGGGTTGGACAACTGCCCTTGGACTTGAAGTGATTGGCGACCACCACGAAGGGCTCGCCGCCGTCAACCGCCAGAAACGCTTGCGCCAATGGTGGCCGACTGCCTCCGGCCGCAAACGGTGCTTCGTTCAAGGCCACCGCGTCGCCCATCGGCCGCACCTTGGATAAGCGATAGAACAGTCCAACCCGGATCTGGTCGCGGCCACTCGCACCCTCAGCGGCGATCACTGCGTAATAGTCACCTGCCTCACCCAAGCTTGTGTTTAGCGCCGTCAACAAAGCCGCCTGCGCACTGCGCGCGTCGCTGCCGTCGTTCTCAAGTTCTGACACCGCCAGCACGTCGGGACGTAGGCCGACCAAGAGCGCAATGGTCTTGCTGGTCTGCCGCTCAAACTCCTTCAGCGACAGCGCGCCGCGTGGGGTTGGGAAACCCGCTTTGCGCCCATTGCCGTTGAAGAAGTTCTCCAAGTTGACGCTGGCGATGCGCAGTCCCGCTGGCGCCTGCAAGGGCTTGGGTCGCGGACTTTGCGCGGCCACCTGCAGCTCATCGGTCAATTGCAAGCGCCAAAGCCCAAAGCCATGGTTGAGCACACCTTCCACATTGGCCAAGGTGCTGCCAGCGCGCAGCGGCGTGGCATGCGTCAGCCCGCCTTCGAGAAACCAGAGTTTGTCGGGAAACTCGCCGCGGCGGTTGTCGTCCAGCACCAGCATACGGGCTTGGTTGTCGGCGGCCAATGCTTCCGCTTTCGGTCCCGGCGGGTGGCGTTCGGTGGGCTGAAACAAACGGCCACCGAAGGCAACTTCGATCTCACCAAAACGAACCAGACCACCGTTGCCGGTGACGGTCAAATGCGCGTCCACACGCAGCCACATCGACTCATGTCGCTCCCAGTCGGCCGTCACGGCCGGGGCCGCGCTGATCGTGGTGATGTTGACGCCGCCTCGGCCGAGCACTTCCAAGGTGTTGGCGGCAATCGCAGTGACGGTTTGCTCACCCTCGCCAAGCTCCAGCACCTTGCCGGTGACCCGCAGCCGGTCACCACGTCGCACTTTGGGGGTGCGGTCGCGCTTCCATTGCACGAACACAGCATCGGACGTGGCCGGATCGGCGTCATCAGCACCGGCGCCGTCTTGCATAAAAAAGCCATCGAGACCGGCGACGAAATTGCCGGTAACCACACCGTGGACGGCCACGTCTCGATTCTCAAACGGACTACGTGCACCCTTGCCTTGCAAAGCGCCCAGCGTCGCGGGGCCTTCTTCGGCTGCGTTAGGGTCGCGATTGCTGGTCATGGCATCACAGGCTGTCAGCATCAAGACTGACAGCAAGACTGACGGAATGCGCATCGGGGAACTGCCTTGGCGGACGGAGCCAACGCAGCGGGCCGCAGGCGAGCACCGAGCGCGTTGGCGGCAAGTAGGCGCTTGCGCCTACTTCATGTTGTCCAGCATCCAGCGGACGGTGGCGGCGACTTGTTCGTCGGTCAGCGACGGATTGCCGCCGCGCGCCGGCATCAATCCGGCACTGCCTTGATAGCCTTCGATCGCGTGGGTAATCAGCGTATCCACACCCTGTGCCATGCGGTCTTTCCAGACTGCGGTTTGCATTAGCGGCGCACCGCCCGCACCCGAGGTGTGGCAGGCGCCGCACAGAGCGTTATAAATCACAGCGCCGTCGAGTGTGCCTTCGTAAGCCACTTGACCTTTGGCGGCAAGGGCGGTCGCTTCAGCGGCGGCAGCGATGGCCGCAGCGCCAGTTTCGCCGGCGTAGACACCTGCGATAGGTCGCAGTCGCGCCGCCACTTTGGCTTCAGCGACGCCGTCGGATTCAACCGCGCGACCGTTGTGCAGGACGATCGCGCCGCCAATCAAGGCGACGGTCACCAGCACCAGAAAGGCGATGACTTGGGAAAAGTGCTTGAGGAACTCAAGGTCGTGATTTCTCACGGGCTCACCTGCGCTTTAGGAGGTATGAGACGCGGCGCGGCCGCTTCAGGGCAAGAAGTATAGCGGGCCGATGCGGGTGGCGGAAATGATCCTAGGATTCCTCAGCAGCCATTGGCATTCGGATTGTGGCCACGCAGCCGCGCGCTTCGCTGCGGTTTTCCAAACTCAGCTGGCCGCCGTGAGCCTCGACAATTTGCCGCGCCAGCACCAGACCGATACCCGAGCCACCCGGCTTGGTGGTGAAGAAGGGCACAAACAAGTTGTCACTCCCGGCCAAGCCAAGGCCGGCGTCGATGATCTCAATGCGAATCTCAGCCCCGATCTGCTGCGCTTGCAGGGTCACCTCGGCGCGCTCTGGCAGGCTCGCTTCGACGGCATTTTTCAACAAATTGATGAGCGCCTGTTCAAGCTGGTCCGGGTCGGCCATCAGCCATAGCGGCGGACCACCCAACAGGCGCACGGCCATGCGCTGCTCCAGCGTGGTGACACGTTGCAACAGCGCGCGCAGGTCCAACCGCTGTTTTCGCGGCGGCGGCAGCCGCGCCAAGGTGGCATAGCCGATCATGAAGCGGCTCAGTGCATCGGCGCGATCCGCGATCACGCGCATCCCAAGCTGGGCGTCTTCGCGCCAGTCGACGGGTGGTGGATCGACGGTCAGCATCGACGACAGCGTGCCGGCCATCGATTTGATCGGTGCCAACGAATTGTTGAGCTCATGGCTGAGTACCCGGATCAGACGCTGCCATGCCTGCCGCTCTTCTTCGCGCAAAGCGCGCGACAGATCGGTTATCGCCAGTAATTCCAGCGGCAGTCCACCTTCGCGGAAGCTGAAGCGACGTACTTCAAAGCGTCCGCTACCGCCCGCAAAGGTGCGGTCCAGCACGGTCGCGCCGGCCGATTCCAGCGCCTCCTGCAACCCCAGCGTGGTGGCGTGTTCCCCCAAGGCCTCATTGGCGCGCTTGCCCAGCAGGCGCTCGGCGGCGGGATTGAGCAGGCGCAAGCGCCGTCCATCATCGAAACTAAACAGCGCGATATCGATGGCGGCGATGACCTTGCCGAGCAAGGCGCTGGTCTCCTCCACCTTGAGGCGCTGTTCGCGCAGGGTTCGCGATAGCGCATTGATCTCCCACACCACGTCGCCGATCGCGTCGCCGCGACGCGCGCGTGACCCGCGCAAGCTGTAGTCACCCTCGCGCAGTGCTTCCAACAAATTGGAGAGTGTATAGAGCGGATAGATGACCCGCTGGCGCAGGCGCAAGGTGAGCGCCAAAGTCAGCGTTAGCGCCGCCGCCAAGGCTATCCATGTGCCGGTCGATGGTGGCCACGTCAGCGTGAGCAGCAACGTGGTGAGCAGCAGAAGTGGCAGCAGCAGCAGGACTGCATCCAGCAGCAAGCGACGCTCGAAGCTCAGGCCGACCGTGGGGGTGATTTGACGCGGCGGGGAGACGGACATTTTGCCGCTAGCTTCCGCCGGGACGATTGCGGCCAACCCACCTCAAGCCGTCATTCCGGCGCACGCCGGAATCCACGGCCACCGAGAGGATCGCAGTTGAGCCAGATTGACTGCCGCGAATGCAAAGCTCACGACCAAACGACGAGCAGCGGGGGCCAGCGGTGCGGCTAAACAACGAGGGCATACGATTCCAAGCGTCGCTTGATTGCGACCGA